>NZ_FOXR01000012.1:0-69992 GCF_900115765.1 Caldicoprobacter faecalis
AGATGGTTACTGGATGGATTGTCACTAGAGCAGAGAAGTGCCCACAAAAAAGTGACTGTGAATACGGTAATATAAAGAATTTTTAAAAATTTTCAGAAGAATTGAAGGGTTTTAGCATTTGATGTCGAATACAATAAATATCATGGAAAATACATCAACTGCTACAGTTACAATTGAAGAGTTAATGAAAGAGAACAGCCTTTTAAAGCAGGAGATAGAGGAGCTTAAAGCGAAACTGAGGTGGTTTGAAGAACAGTTTCGCTTAAGCCGGCAAAAGATGTATGGGCGTTCGAGCGAGAAGACGAATTCGGGGGAGGGGGAACAGCTCAGTTTTTTCAATGAAGCGGAGAAGGAATCGAACGCAGAAGCTGCCGAGCCTGCTATAGAGGAGATAACATACAAGCGCCGCAAGAGGAAAGGACACAGGGCAGAGAATATAAAGGACCTTCCTGTTGAAGTGATAGAGTACCGTTTACCAGAAGAAGAGCAGGTATGTCCATGCTGCGGTGGTAAGCTTCATGAGATGAGCACAGAGGTGAGGGAAGAGCTAAAGATTATACCTGCCAAGGTAAGCATAGTGAAGCATGTACGCTATGTATATGCCTGCCGCAATTGTGAGCAAAATGAAGTGAGCACACCCATAGTAATAGCAACAATGCCTAAAGCTGCACTTCCTGGAAGTATTGCCTCACCATCTGCTATTGCATATGTAATGGCTCAGAAATTTGTGGAAGGGATGCCGTTTTATAGGCAGGAGCAGCAGTGGGAACGGATGGGGATAGAGCTATCAAGGCAGACGATGGCTAACTGGATGGTACAGGGGTCAGAGAGGTGGTTGAGGCCAGTATATGAGAGGATGAGGGAACATCTAATCAAGAGGGATATACTGCATGCAGACGAGACGACATTGCAGGTATTACACGAGCCAGGGCGGGCAGCCGACACTGTATCGTACATGTGGCTTTATCGTACAGGTAGGGATGGTCCAGCGATAGTACTTTATGATTATCAGACGACGAGGGCAGGGAGGCATGCGAAGAAGTTTTTAGAGGGATTCAAAGGGTATCTGCATGTAGATGGTTATGAAGGATACAATGGTATACCTGATGTAGTATTAGTGGGATGCTGGGCGCATGCAAGGAGGAAATTTGATGAAGCATTAAAGGCAATACCTGGGACGAGTGAAAGTATAGCAAGCGTGGCAAAGGAGGGGCTTGATTACTGCAATAAGCTGTTTGCAATTGAGCGGGAGCTTCGAGATGTTACACCCGAGGAGAGGTATGAAGAGCGATTGAAGCGGAGTAAGCCGATACTGGATGAGTTTTATTCGTATTTAAAATACCATATGCCAAGGGTACTGCCTAAGAGCGTGTTAGGTGGGGCTATTAGGTATTGCCTAAACCAGTGGGATAAGCTTACAGCATTTTTATTGGATGGTAGGCTGGAGATAGATAACAATATAAGCGAGAGGTCAATAAAGCCGTTTGTGATAGGGAGGAAGAACTGGCTATTTAGCAATACGCCGAAGGGTGCAAGAGCCAGTGCAACGATCTACAGTATAGTTGAGACTGCCAAGGAGAATGGGTTAAATCCGTTTGAATATTTGAAGTATTTATTTGAGAAGCTGCCGAATATTGATATAGAGGATAAGGAAAAGTTGGACGAGGTTTTACCATGGTCAACCACTCTGCCGAGTTGTTGCAGGGTGAAATAAAGATACGAAATCCCCGCCTTATATAAGGTGGGGATTGTTTTTATCGCGATACTTTGATAATTGCCGGTTTAAGTTATCAGTTTGTCAGTTAAAGTTTGAAAAAGCTTGAAATTAAGCTGTTTTTCTTATTCCGATTGTGCAATTTGTGCCCACAAAATGATGTTTTCTCGTCAAGGTGGGTATTATTTTACGCTTACCAACAAACCAGAAACCGAAAAAGAATATGATACAATTGAGGAATTCTTGAATGAGTTTAAAATTGATGGGATACCAATCAGGGAATTAGCTACAAGAATTAAGGTGATATTTCATTAAACCACCCAACCAAGCAAGGTTGAGGTGGTATTTTTATGCCTTTTTTGAGATGCATGTTTCAATCTCTTATAGACAGGCTAAAAACTTCTGTTATAACCAGCATAAAATAAGGCTTGTAAATATTTGTAAAAGTAAGTATTTCAATTTTTTTAAAAACTGTTATAACCTCGACTCCATATGTTAAAAATAGGTAGTTCAAATTGTATTTAAAGTTCTGCAAGTAATTTTGCAATTTATGTCGAATATATTACCGGCAAAAGATATATGCAGGAGTAATTGAATAATGATTATATTTACTTTGACACAAACCAAAATAAGTAACTAGCATAATAATGTGCGGTTGTGATAAAATTAAAACGGAGAGGGGTTTTTTGTTTCCGTGAGGTTCCTTTGTTGAAGGTAAAATTCACAAAATTTTTGAACATCAAGGATAATAAAATAAGGTAGGTGAAGCTTTAAATGATGTATAAAGCAAGTGAGAAGGATATAAGCGCTACTGTGAACGATTTTGTGAGGTTTTGCAATTTTATTGATCAAAACAATCCAGTATTGACCAAAAAGAAGGGCGTAGTGGGGAAAAAGATTTATTTGAATTAAATTCACTGCTCGTTCACAAAAAGGAAGTTGCTGCTCCAAATTTTCAGCAGGAGGCATATCCTGTGATTGATTTGTTATTTAATCTAGCCTTAGCGGGAAAGCTGTATCAAAGAATAGCAGATCATAAGGGGAATGTTCATTTGATTCATACCGTGAGAAAAGATGAATTTGATTCTTTAAATATTTTTGAAAAGTATGCCTTCATTTTTGAAACTTTTTGGACTAGATATGATTTTGGTGAGATCGCAAATTCATATATATTTTCTAGAGATCCTATTGATAGAGTGGTGGAGACTATAGCTTTTTCAAAGCCGGGAGAAGAGTTGAGAAGTGGTGCATTTTCGGGTTATGAAATGGATGACCCGATCTTTTCTTCATACTCGGTAATAATACAATACCTAGATTATTTTGGCTTGTGCACATATATACCAGTTGTTGAAAATGGAAAGAAACTGACCAAATACGATGATAGAATAGAAGCAGTGATTCCAACGGAATTTGGAGTAAAGGTGTGCAAAATTTTGGCCGAATACGACATACTAAATTGGAATATACCCTGGTTAAAGAAGAATGGGCTGTATGAGAAGAACATATCGGACAATTCTCATTTTGGAGTAGATTTATTTTCCCAGCTTATGAATGTAAGGGGACGAGCAAAGGCAAGTAGATCGCGCAAACGAAAACACAAAAGGGAATCTGTTCCGTTTTACAAGTTGTTAGAACCTGTATTTCCGGAAGGAGTGCTGAATAAAACCGTTACAGCCGAAATACATAAAGACGTTGAAGGGAACTATGTGTTTAAGGTATCGCTTGGGAGAGGAGTATGGCGAAAGATAAAGATTTCATCCAGGCATACACTAGAAGATTTGCATGATGCCATACAAATGGCTTTTGATTTTGATAATGACCATCTGTATTCATTTTTTATGGATGGAAAGAAATATTCCGATAACGCGTATCATGCGCCTTTGTTAGATGAGGGGCCATATGTGAATCAGGTGCGAATCGGTGAACTTGATTTGTATGAAGGACAACATTTTTTGTATTTTTTTGATTATGGTGACTCATGGGAGTTTGATGTGCAGCTATTACAAATTAATAGGGATGAACCTCTGCTTAAGAAGCCTGAGGTCATAGAAGAGAAAGGTAAGGCCCCGAGGCAGTATGGGTATTATTATGATGACGATGATGAAGATGACGACTGGGGAGAATAAAGGAGAAATTGTTGTTTTAATAGTTAAAATGAGGGTAAATATTTTGTTGTAAAAATTCTTTCGAATTTAGGTGGGTGGTAATTCACGGGCAGAGTGTAATTTACCACCGGAAAATGGGAAGGAGGAAGTACTGTGACCAAATATCAATGCACCGTGTGTGGATATGTTTATGACCCTGCGGTGGGGGATCCAGATGGAGGGATTGCACCAGGCACGGCTTTTGAGGATTTACCGGATGACTGGGTATGCCCCGAGTGTGGCGTTGGGAAAGACATGTTTGAGCCCCTGGACGAGTGATGCGTATTAAGGTATGGCCGGTTTCTATACCGGCTATAAA
This sequence comes from Caldicoprobacter faecalis, assembly GCF_900115765.1. Classification (NCBI taxonomy): domain Bacteria; kingdom Bacillati; phylum Bacillota; class Clostridia; order Caldicoprobacterales; family Caldicoprobacteraceae; genus Caldicoprobacter; species Caldicoprobacter faecalis. Next base: position 4,178 of record NZ_FOXR01000012.1, read on the forward strand.
TTTTTAAAGCGAAAGGGAGATTGAATATGGTGTATGTGGCCAATGGTGAACGGTATTCCAATATGAAGATTTCGTTTTGAGCAGCAAAATTGATTTAGTCATTTTGTAGTCTAAAAGATGCATTGTGGGGAGATATATGGTAAAATATTTGTTGGTTGATGATCCGTATATGCATGCTTGAGGGGAAAATTAAAGGCTGAAACTTTAGAAATATCAATTCAATAGAAGGGGAAGATGGGCATGATGGATAAGGATGTATTAAATCAACTCTCGAGTTTACTGTCACGCCATTCATTTGTTTTATATCCCAATTCGGTGCGCAATCTGGCAGAAGACATTTATGTTTTTGTGGCCAAGGGCAATGCTGACAAGAAAGTAGGGATCTTAAGCAAGGGAAAGGCCCTCGGGTTTAAGGCTCCGTTTTTTGCTGAAGACATCAAAGTAGAAGCCACTGGCTTTTCCTTCAATCTCTACCCGTTAAGTTTTGAAAACTACCTCATTTTGAGGGATGAATTTGGCATTGCTCTGGTGCCATGCAAAAACAAGGCGTCCTTCGGTACCGGCGACAGGCTTGGTTTGGCCACCCCTGCACACCTAGATGCCTTCAAAAGCTATAACATGTTCCCTGTGTTGGCACAGCAATCGCCTAGGGAGCTTGAGAAAACCCACAGGGATTTCAGGGATGTCCTGTTGAAGGCCGTATTGGGCGTGCTGGAGGCCGGTTACACCGGCGAATTTGGTGCAGATGCCGACCATATAAAGGATGAGAGGTATTTGCTGGAAGCCGCAGATGCTGGCTATACCATGTATACCCTGGATGTAAGCGAGATGCTGGTAAAGGGAGATGTTTCGCCGGATAAGGCAGACCATCTTTCTCAGCACAGCAGGGATATAATAAAAGACTTCAGCGGCAAAAGAATCAGTTTCGAAGGCGGGGAGTATACGGTAAAGGAAGAAGAGCTGTACAGGTCTGCTGTGATATACGAGAAGGCCATGAATTTTGTTGAGAGGGTTCATGGTTTGCTTAAAGAAAGGCTGAAGGATTTTGACCTCGAGGTCTCCATCGACGAAGGGGACCGAGATACGACGGTGGAGGACCACATATTTGTGGCCGAGTATCTGCATAGGAGAGGGATAGATTTTTGGAGCCTGGCTCCCAAATTTCCTGGAGAATTTGAGAAGGCGGTGGATTACAGGGGTGATATAGACAAATTTACGGTGGAGCTCAACAAGCACTGCGCCGTTGCAAGAATGCTTGGAGGGTACAGGTTGAGCCTTCATTCGGGTAGCGATAAGTTCAGCGTATACAGAATTTTCAATGACGCAACCCAGCATAACTTCCATATAAAGACTTCGGGTACCAGCTGGTTGCAGGCTTTAAACGTGATACACGAAAAAGACAGGCAGCTTTTTAAAGAGCTTTACAACATTGCCCTGGATAACCTGGAGGAGAGCAAAAAGGCGTATAAAATTTCCATCTACAGGCAGGACTTCGAGGAAGGATTGGATCTGGATAACCTCCATGTGCTTCAAAATCCCAAAGTAAAGCAGTTGCTGCACATATCTTACGGGGTACTGTTAGATGAAAAAAGGCAAGAGATTTACGAGGTATTGAACCAGCATGAAGCCGAGCACTACAGGTATGTGTCAGACAATATAAAGAAGCATTTGGAGCTTTTAAAATGACATTCTCTTCCTCAACTGGATTGAGCTATATTCCAGCAGTGAGGTGGCAATGCAAGACATGGTAGAATGGCAATGCAAGATGCTTGCAAGGCGCGGAATTTCGGCGGCTGCATGGTGACGGTTGTATGCAGACAGGCTGAGTATGCAGCGTGTGGCTGTAGAGCTTGACGTGTTATTAGTGAGATGATAAAATGCAATAAAAAGATGTGGCTACATAAAGACAACAGGAAAGCCTGTATATAAAAGGCCTTCCTGTTGTCTCCTTTATCAGTTGCGCGGTTTAAATATCTATCATAAGATCTTATCCAATAGGTTATCTTTTGCCTTGCTTTCTTGTTATTTTAGCGGCTTATGCACAAACCACCAATCAAATGCTTCTATCTCTTTTGCCTTTATCTTTTCTTTTCTTTCATTGGCGCCGGCTTCGTCTTTGGATGGTGGAACTATCACGTGGTCTTTAATCAGGTAGTTGTTGGGCCATTTCTCCGGCAAGGCCACGTCATATTTGTCAGATATTTGTAGGGCCTTGAGGGCTCGCAATATCTCGTCTACGTTTCTTCCAACTTCCTGTGGATAGTACATGATCAGCCGGATGATGCCCTTGTCATCCACTATGAATACCGCTCGTACTGTGTTGGTGCCCTTCCCTGGATGAATCATCCCCAGCTGATTTGCCACCCTACCCAGTTCATCAGCAATGACGGGGAAAGGAATGGTAATGCCGGTGTTCTCTTTCATCCACTCCACCCATTTTATGTGGGAGAATATTTGGTCAACTGACAGGCCTATCAATTCAGTATTCAATTCCTTGAACTCGGGGGCTTTCCGGGCAAACTCGACGAATTCGGTGGTACACACCGGCGTAAAGTCTGCCGGATGGCTGAAGAGTACAAACCACTCGCCGGCGTAGTCCTCGGGAAGCTTTTTGGTTCCGTGGGTCGTTATCACCTCCATAGACGGAAATTTCTCTCCAAGCAGTTTCATCCTTATCTCCTCCATTTTCAAATCCTCCTCCCTTGATTTTTACAATTTTGGCATATGCCATAAAAATTTATGTCAATATCATTGATGTCAAACCCTTTTAATTCCTGTGGTGTTGAAATGTCATAGGAAATGGAAAAGTCATATACCCGGCCGCATACATGGCATTTAAAGTGGCCGTGAAAGCGGGTATTTATGTCATAGCGTGCCTCCTTTTCATTGAGGGATAGGACTTTTACCACACCTTTATCGGCAAATAAGTCCAAGGTGTTATAGACGCTGGTTTTAGAAAGAGTGGGTATCTGATCCAGTAAATTTTTATAGATGTCATCGGCTGTTGGGTGTATTCGGTTATTGAGCAGATATTCCAATATTTTAAGCCTTATAGTGGATGGCTTGATGTCGTGGTTGCTAAGATATTCTTTAAGCTGCTTAACCGTATGTTCCATTTCTATTTCCTTCATCCTTTCGTCCCTGATAAAAGTATCTGAGCCTCTCTGTTGATTTGTCTATGGTTTTTGACCAAATTCGGCTCCAGTTGGCCCTATCTGTTAGCCCATTTCCATGTTGTCATGGCTATGCTGTTCCAACGGTCTTTTTAGTATGCTGTCAGAAGCACAACTTTTATAACCGTTTTGTAACCGGCTGTGTGCACTTCTTAACGTTTCTGTAATAATTTTAATTTTGTAATGATTACAATTTAATTATAATTACAGATTTTTATCTTGTCAATACAGTATTTAAAAAATTTTTATTGAGTTTTGTATGAGTGGCACAAGCACACAAGGCCGAATTTGGGCATATAATTAGCCGAAAGAGATACCTTTTTCTGAAAATTTACAGATGGCTTGGGAGGACTGCGGATGGAGCTTTTACCTTTAAATCTCCTTCCTATTGGTTGCACAGCAAGGGTGAGACAGATAAATGCTCACGGAGCTTTGCGGAGGAGGCTTATGGACCTGGGGCTTATCATTGGCACTGAAGTTAAGGCTGTACGCAAGAGCCTGTCAGGTGATCCCACTTTGTATGAGATAAGAGGAGCCATGATTGCGCTTCGCTGCGAGGAGGCCTCAAAAATTTTAGTTGAAAGATTTGTGTTATAGTAGGAGGTGGCTTGTGTGGGACTGACAGGACAGTCGACCGGGCTGGCTACAATACGTCGGATATCTCAAGTACAGGTACAATTGTCCGGCGATATCGTAGTTGCTTTAGCCGGCAACCCCAATACGGGGAAGAGCACCGTGTTTAACAGCTTGACGGGGTTAAAGCAGCATACTGGGAATTGGCCTGGGAAGACGGTTACCAACGCCTGTGGACGTTATGGTTATAATGGGAAAAACTTCGTGTTGGTGGATTTGCCGGGTACTTATTCGCTGATGGCCAATTCGCTGGAAGAGGAGGTGGCCAGGGACTTTATATGCTTTGGTGATCCCCATGTAACGGTTGTGGTTGTAGATCCCACCTGTATGGAGAGAAATCTCAATCTGGTATTTCAGATTCTGGAGATGACGCCCAAGGTGGTGGTATGCGTAAATTTGATGGATGAAGCCCACAGAAAAGGTATTCAAGTCGACCTGAAGAGGCTTTCGGATATTCTGGGCGTGCCGGTGGTGGGTACCAGCGCGCTTAAAGGGCAAGGGTTGGACAGATTGAAGGAAGCGGTGTGGAGCGTGGCTTGTGGTAGGTTTAGCGTAAATCCCATCAAGATAGAGTACGATGGGGTAATAGAAGATGCTGTGGGCATTATTGAACCGCAAATAAGCCGTCTAATGGATAACTTAGGCTGCAGTATAAGCAGCCGATGGCTGGCACTGCGCCTTCTTGAAGGGGACCAAGCTATTGCAGAGGCTTTTAAACGTTATCTGGGGACCGACATCTTTGCTTCAACCGACCTTAGGGAAAGGTTGCACAAAACGCGGAATATGCTTGTGGAACAGGGTATAACCATTGGCCAGCTTCGAGACCGACTAGTATCTGCATTGATCCACAATGCCGAAGAGGTAAGCCGTCAGGTGGTACACCGCAAAGAAAGCGCAATCAATAGTATAGATTCCAAAATAGATGACCTGCTTACGTCAAGGGTGTGGGGCATACCCGCCATGCTCGCGCTTTTAGGGTTGATGTTCTGGATTACCATCGAGGGGGCGAATTATCCTTCACAGATACTGGCTAAGGCATTTTTTCATCTGGAACAGAAGCTCGTCGAACTTTTTATGGCTTCTGATGCGCCTGAATGGCTGTGTGGCATATTAATCGATGGAGTATATCGAACGCTGTCGTGGGTGGTGTCAGTGATGTTGCCACCCATGGCCATATTTTTCCCCCTGTTTACCTTGTTGGAGGACCTGGGATATCTTCCACGGGTGGCCTTCAACCTGGACAATTTTTTCAAAAGGGCGTGTGCCCACGGTAAACAGGCCTTGACCATGTGTATGGGATTTGGCTGCAATGCAGCCGGAGTTGTAGCTTGCCGGATAATCGATTCTCCCAGGGAAAGGCTTATCGCTATAATTACCAACAACTATGTTCCATGCAATGGGAGATTTCCTACGCTGATCGCTTTAGCGACCATATTTATGGCCGGAGGGGCGGGATGGCTTCAAACGATAGTAGCAACCCTTGTAGTTATGGCTATGATCACGCTGGCAGTAGGTATCACGCTCTTGATTTCCAAGATATTGTCGCGTACCGTTTTAAGGGGGCTGCCTTCTTCGTTTGTATTGGAACTTCCACCCTACAGGAAGCCACAGGTATGTAAGATTTTGGTGCGTTCATTGATGGATCGTACGCTGTTTGTGTTAGCCCGTGCTGTTACGGTGGCCGCTCCTGCCGGACTTGTCATATGGGTTATGGCCAATGTAAGCGTAGCAGGGGATAGCCTGTTGAGCCATTTTGCGGGCTTCCTTGACCCGTTTGCCCGCTTGCTGGGGCTGGATGGATATATCTTAATGGCTTTCATACTGGGCTTGCCGGCCAATGAGATAGTGATACCCATAGTGCTCATGAGCTATATGTCAGCCGGAACCTTGGTGGAGCTGGACAGCTTAAGCGTCCTGCGGCAGATACTGGTGGAGCATGGCTGGACTTGGTTGACCGCCCTGTGCACCATGTTGTTTTCCCTCAACCATTTTCCCTGCGGTACCACGATGCTCACCATTCGGAAGGAAACCGGCAGCTGGAAATGGACGCTGCTCTCGTTTATGGTTCCTACCATTACTGGAATTGTTTTGTGTTTTGTGGTGGCGCAGACGGCACGCCTGCTGGGGCTGGTCTAAAAGTTTTACCTCGTTATAGTTGAGTGTTTAAGGAAATTTTTGGCTTATATCAAGTTCAGTGAATTATGTTTTTGCAGTATATGGATGAATTATTTTAAAAAATGTGGTAAAATATTGAAGGAAGTATCTGGAGGATTTGTCTGTTACCACATAACCAGTGGTGGGTGTATAAACTGCTTGGTGGGGATAAAAGCTATAGCGATTATAAAAGGTTACATAAACTTTAAAATAAGGGGATGAGTTTTAAAGATGGGTGCGAATGAAAAGAGCGGTTTGGATTTGGTAAAGGTATATAAATATGCCTGGGATAAGTACACCGACGAAGAGCTAGGCAGGGTATTTTCTTTTGCTGAAGGCTACAAGGCTTTTATATCAAAGTGCAAAACTGAAAGGGAATGTGTCAGGGAGTTCATTGCACTGGCCGAAAGCCGTGGTTATCGAAATCTTGAGGAGGTTATGGCGCGAGGGGAGAGACTGAAACCCGGCGATAAGCTGTATGCCAACAACATGGGCAAGACATTGGCTTTGTTTGTTATCGGGCAGCAGCCCCTTGAGAAGGGCATGAGAATTCTGGGGGCCCATATAGATTCGCCACGCCTTGATTTAAAACAGAATCCACTATATGAAGATTCAGGTCTGGCGATGCTTGAAACCCATTATTATGGCGGCATTAAGAAGTATCAATGGGTTGCCATACCGCTGGCCATACACGGGGTGGTGGTTAAGAAGGACGGTACGGTCATTGACGTGGTGATTGGCGAAAAGGATGATGACCCTGTAGTGGGGATCTCCGACCTTCTAATCCATTTGGCTGCTGAGCAGATGGAGAAAAAGCTTGCCAAAGGTATTGAAGGTGAGGACCTCAACGTGTGCGTAGGCAGCATGCCGCTCAAGGTAGACGATAAAAACGAGGGGGAGCGGGTCAAGAAGAATGTCTTGCGCCTGCTCAATGAGAGGTATGGGATAGATGAAGAGGACTTTGTTTCGGCAGAGTTGGAGGTGGTACCTGCAGGGCCGGCAAGGGATTATGGGCTGGATCGAAGCATGGTCATTGCCTATGGACAGGATGATCGCGTATGCGCTTATACGTCTTTCGAAGCCCTCATGAGGGTGGAAAGCCCTGAAAAGACGTGTGTGGCATTGATGGTGGACAAGGAAGAGATAGGCAGCGTAGGAGCAACAGGCATGACATCGCGTTTTTTTGAGAACACCTTAGCTGAAATCATGAACCTTTCGGGGGATTACAGTGAGCTTAAGATGCGGCGGGCCCTGGCCAATTCCAAAATGCTGTCCTGCGATGTCAGTGCGGGTTTCGATCCAAACTACCCGTCGGTAATGGAGAAGAAAAACGCTGCCTATTTGGGCAAAGGCATCACGTTTAACAAATACACCGGGACGCGGGGAAAATCTGGCAGCAACGATGCCAATGCCGAATATATTGCCTATCTTCGTGCCATCATGGATAAGCACGGCGTTACATGGCAGACTGCTGAATTGGGCAAGGTGGACCAAGGTGGTGGCGGAACCATCGCGTACATACTTGCCAAATATGGAATGGATGTAATAGACTGCGGGGTTCCGGTTCACAGCATGCATGCGCCCTGGGAAGTTACCAGCAAGGCGGATATATACGAAGCCATGCGAGGATATCATGCTTTCCTTGTGGAAGCGTAGACCACTGCAATATTGCGGTTTACACCGTTTAAAATAGTATTTACGCTTTTCTCTTTGGCAGTATAATGCATTGGTGTAAATTGCACGTTGGGTTTGATTGTAAAAGGCAGAGCATGCTTGACCTTGGGCTAAAAGCAGTGGTGTGTGCGTTTAAAGCATGGGACATACGCATACTGAAAAAATTGCTTAAAAACGAAAAGGTATCCCTCTCGCTTTTTATTATTGAAGGGATACCTTTTTCATTGAGGTCGAAATGGCTCCAGTTGGGCTACAAATTCTTCAGCGTCCTCTCCCGAGGCTGATACCGTCACCGGCTTCCACAGGGAGAGGGTCAATATGCCCAGTATGCTCTTGCCATCTACTACGTGGTCGTTGCTCTTCACCTTTACGTCGCAGCTGTATTTGGAAGCCAGGTTGACGAAGTCACACACCTGGGTGAGCTTCTCGAGCTTTACCTGCCTTTCTATCGTCATGCCGTAACCCACCTCCCTTTTTACTTAAAGATCATATTCTCAGTTCCATATATTATATACCACTGAATTTGAAATTCAAATATCAATCTTATCCAAAGAATGCATAAATGAGATGGAGTATAGATGGGATTTAGGAGTGCAAGTGATTGTCTTATGTGCTAAAATATTGATATAATACAAAGGATAGTGGATGTGGTGGTGCACAATGAAAGGGATGGCTTGGAAGGAATAATACTTCAGCCCTATACCTATTTGCTGGAGTTTTTCGCCGAGGATACGGGATATGGTCCTTTGCTGTGCTACCGCGAGTTTGGTATTTGTCGCTTTGAGCAGGATACGCTAGGACGTTACATAGAGGTGCCTGATGAATTCTTTGAGTGGATCGAAGAAGGGCTGAAAAAGCAGTCTTCAAAATACAAAATAGTTAAATGGCTATTGACTTGTCCCATCAACAATTGTAAAATTTTATATATACAATTGCATAGCCGGTTTAAGTCTTATGGTCCGAAAGGTTAAAAGGGAAAGCGGTGAAAATCCGCTGCAGCCCCCGCTACTGTGAGCGAGGATGAAGCCCTGATATGCCACTGTCCCCCAATTCGGTTGAAGGGGATGGGAAGGTTGGGTGGAAGATGAATCGCGAGCCAGGAGACCTGCCATAAGACGTGGATAGTTCGCCTTCGGAGGGAAGGTGGAACGGTATTTTTGTGCTCGGCTTTGGAATATCGTTTTGTCTGCTTTTGTGCCTTTGTGCCTAAAAGGCCTGCCTCCGTGGGGAGGTGGGCCTTTTTTCATGATAAACAAAAAACCTTAAGCTGAGGAGGATGGTTATGAGAAGGTTGAAAGGTTTGCTTGGGTGGTTGCTGGTGCTTTTGCTGGCCTTTTGGGCTGTGGCCTGCTCAAACGCTAGTGGCGAGAAGCCGCAGGATATTGCCAACGATAGCGACGCATCGCAGGATACCGAGTCTGAAGATGCTGGCAAGGCAGTACAGGGGACTATTCCTGATAGCGAATCTCAGGATACAGATGTTGGCGACGCTGTAGCGTTCCCATTTAAGTTCACTGATTTCGTGGGCAGGGAAGTAACCGTTGAAAAGGAGCCCCAGCGAATAGTATCGCTTGCTCCTTCCATAACCGAGCTTATCTACGCTTTGGGAGCGGGCGACAGGGTGGTGGGCGTCACCACGTTTGATAATTATCCCCCGGAAGTGCAAGATGTGCCCAAAGTGGGCGATTTCAATGGGCCCAACGTGGAAGCCATTATCGCCCAAAAGCCAGATATAATTTTTGCGTCTTCTTTGTCTGGCAAGGACCAGATGGAGTCGCTGCAGCAGTCTACTGGTATTCCTGTTGCGGTGCTGGAAGCCAGAAACATCAAGCAGATATATGAATCCATTCAGCTCATCGGAAAGCTGACGGGCAAACAGGAGAAAGGGCAGGAAGTTATACGTGAGATGCAGAATAAAATTGATGAGATAAGCGGCAAGACAAAGGATTTGCCCAAAGTAAAGGTGTTTTATCTGCTCGACATAAATGGCAACTGGACGGCCGGCAAAGGCTCCTTCATTGATGAGCTGATAGCCCTGGCCGGCGGTGAGAATATAGCGGCTGATGCAGACGGTGAATGGATACAGTACAGCACTGAGGAACTGGTCAAGAAAAATCCAGATATTATAATAATGGGGGCTTCTTATGCAGATAAAGTAAAAGATATTAAAAATATGGTAGGTTATAGAGATACAAATGCTGTAAAAAATGATAAGGTATTTGTGTTAAGCAATGATGACCTTATTTCCAGACCTTCTAATAGAATCATATTAGTTCTTGAAGAGATTGCCAGAATATTACATCCGGAGGTATTTGAGTAAAGTGAGGCTTAAAAGGAGCGCGTATTTTGTCATAGCTTTCCTTGTGTTTATCGTAGTGGCCATATTTTCGGTTTCTGCGGGGGCGGTGGAAATGCCCCTGCGGAAAATTTTAGATGTTTTCACGGGCAAGGGCGATGACCCCTCAAAGACCATAATCCTTACTTTGAGACTCCCCAGGGCGATTGAGGCGGCTGTGGTGGGTATGGGCCTCTCGGTTGTGGGGGCTTTTTTCCAGGGGTTACTGAGAAACCCGATGGCTGATCCGTATGTGCTGGGGATTTCGTCGGGGGCGGCCCTGGGCGCTACCATAGCCATAGTGCTGGGGTTTGGAATCTTCGGGCTCAATGCTATGGCGTTTATCACTTCGCTCATCACCGTATTCTTTGTGTACTCCATATCCAAAATCGGCGCCAGAATATCCATGACCACCATGCTGCTGGCCGGGATAGCCGTAAGCGCTTTTATGTCGGCTGTCATATCCCTGATGATGCTGCTCAACCGTAGTGAGCTGTCGAGGATAATCTTTTGGACCATGGGGGGATTCAATCTTACAAGCTGGGAAGATGTGATGTTTTCGGTGCCGGTGATAGCCATCGGCTCTTTTGTGCTGTATACCTTTTCAAGGGATGTGAATGCCATATTGACCGGGGAAGAGGTGGCCGAGCATCTTGGGGTCAATACAGAACTGGTAAAAAAGGTGGTGCTTGCGCTTGGTTCGCTGGTGACCGCAACCGCTGTATCGGTTGGGGGGGTCATAGGGTTTGTTGGACTTATCGTACCTCATATATCGAGACTTATTGTAGGGCCCGACAACAGGGTACTTGTGCCCTTCAGTGCCATAGCAGGGGCAACTTTTTTGCTTTTTGCCGATGTAGTGGCAAGGGTGATATTGAAGCCGGTAGAGGTACCTATAGGTATAATCACGGCAGCGTTTGGCGGGCCCTTTTTCTTGTACCTGCTGATAAAGAACAGACGAAAAGGCGAAGGAATGTGATGCCATGAACATTCTTAAGGTGGATAGGTTGAGGTTCTCGTACGGAGAAGTGGAGGTATTAAAAGGAATAGACCTTAGCATAGAGAGGAATATGGTGCTGGGCATAATAGGCGCTAATGGCAGCGGCAAGACCACGTTTCTTAAAAACATATCGGGTTATTTGACGCCTGTCTCCGGCACCGTGTCCGTACTGGGGAAAAATATCAGGGATTACAGCATAAAGGAGAGAGCAAGGTATATCGGATACGTTCCACAGGACGGGGTGTATGACTTCGAATTCACCTGCTATGACATAGTGATGATGGGCAGGATGCCGTATATTAAGCGATTTCAATCTGAAACAAAACAAGACAGGGATATTGTAAAAGAATGTATGAAGGCAACCAACACATGGCATTTTAAGGAGAGAAGCATAAGGCATCTGAGCGGGGGGGAAAGGCAGCGGGTGTATATAGCCCGGGCTCTGGCTCAAAGGCCAAAGATTCTGCTGATGGATGAGCCAGTATCCCACCTGGACATAAGGTATCAAATCGAGATACTGTCGCTTGTGAGGGACCTAGCGTCTGAAGGATTGCTGGTAATCGTCGTGCTTCACGATATAAACCTGGCATCCGAATTCTGTGATGAGATCCTCATAATGAAAGAAGGACAAATGGTAGCGTGTGGCTCTCCTGCTAAAGTGCTGACGCGGGACAATATAATGTCAGCCTTTTCGGTGGATGCTAGGATAATTGAAAGCCCTGTTTCGAAGAAACCATATGTAATTCCCTATTTGAGCATAAGGTGACAAAGGGCAGTAGGGAGAAAGATATACACTTGAGGGATGACCGGTTCGAGTTTTTTCGAGTTTATGTCGTTGTAAATTTGTGTTGTGAGCGGGAAGAGCAACATGTTTAAAGAACGACATGTTTAAATGATATGCTCCGTGTTTTATGCTTATCTACTGTGGAGCTAAGGTATGCAAAAAGCTGGTCACTGGGCCTTTTTGGTGACCACTTTTTTGTTTTTCCACTTGCCGGATAAATAGTAAGTGATGCTCATTATCATAGAGATTACGGAACTTATGGCTATGGCCATCCAGATGCCATCCACTCCTAAGCTTTTTAACGATGACAGGTAACGAGCCAGCGGTATTCTTATAAGCCACAGGGATACAATCGAGAAAATCATGGTGGGCAGTGTATCTCCCGCCCCTCTCAGTATTCCGTTTGTCACAAACATCAAAGAAAAGGGAATATAGGAGATCCCTACGATTCTCAGGTACCTGCTGCCTATGTCCAGTACATGAGGGGTAGTGGTGAAAATCTGCAAAATGGCTCTGGGGAATGCCATTACCAGTATGACGATTAGGGCTGTGATGCCACCCGCCAGTATATTGCCCCACTTGAATATTTCCTTGACCCTCTCATGCTTTTCGGCTCCCAGGTTTTGGCCTGTAAGGGCCGATGTGGCTAGGCCTAATGACATGGCGGGCATATGAGCGAACTGGTCCAGCCTGGAGGTGGCGCCAAAGGCCGCGACTGCGTTGGAACCAAAAAGGTTAATTATGCCCGTCATCATGGTCAGCCCCATGGACACCACTATTTGTTGAAGGCCCGCAGGCAACCCAATTTTTATTAGCTTCCATGCCAGAGCACGGTCAAACTTGAAATTTTTGAAATCAGGCTTTATAAGGTGGTCGTTCTTGATGAGAAATCGAAACACCAGCAAGAACGACAGGGCCTGAGACATTATTGTTGCCAGGGCTGCTCCAGCGATGCCCATTTCTGGGATAAACCCAAAGCCGAAGATAAGCAGGGGATCCAGGATGATGTTGGTGATTGTAGCGATGATGAGGAACTTAACCGGCGTTTTGGAATCCCCCAGGCCGTTTAACACCGAGCTTACTACGTTGTAGCCGAATGTAAACACAAGGCCTAAAAGGTATATATTCAGATACTCTACCGCATAGCCGAGAATGTTCTTCGGCGTATTTAAAAGCAAGAGCACCTTTTTGCTGAAAATAAGTCCTAGTCCTGTAAATATGACAGCGGCTATTCCCAAGATAAAAAACGAGTTGTTTATGGTCCTTGAAATCATGCCGGCGTCTTTGGCGCCTGCATACTGTGACACCAGTACTGATGTGGCCATGGTAATACCCATAACCATGGATATCAATACAAAGGTGATGGGAAAACTCACTGATACAGCGCCCAGTGCTTCTGGCCCTAGAAACTGCCCCACCCATATGCTGTCGACCGTGTTGTAAAGCGCCTGAAAAACGTTGCCTAGAAGTAAGGGCGATGAAAAAGCAATAAGATGTCTTACAATGCTTCCTTCTGTCAAGTCCCTTCCTATTGTTTTTGACATACTGTTTTCTCCTTCAAGTTTTATAGTGGATTTGAAATTTGAAAGTCGTCTTTTACATTATAAATTTCGATTTATTTGTTGTCAAACGCTTTGTAGAGCTGAATATATTTTGGCTCAAGCGATTATATATATTATGGTGACGTTTATTATTGTAACGTTGTTTTAAAATAAGCTAATTTTATGGACTATATTCCTACCGATATTTTGTCGGGTCCCAAGTTAATTTTTGAAGGAATTTAGGGATCGATATAGAATTTATAAAAGTTAGAAGAAAAATGTGAAACTTTATTTCAGCAACCGGTTTCTTGTATTATTTTTGTACAACTGGAGGATTGGGGATGATAAAGGGTATGAATTTCGATATGGAGGAAGAATCGAAGCAAAATCTTTGGAATTTTGATGAGGAAATACGCCTGTCATGGGAGCGATGTAAAGGCAATGGTTTGGCACATCGGGATCTGCCAAAGATAGAGACAGTGTCTGAGTTTGAACTGAGCGATATCGTAAAAAACAACCAAATCCTTATCGATTTTGCACTTCCTTATATGATGAAAATAAAGAGCCTTATCCCCCAACACAATAGCGTAGTGCTTTTATGTGATAAAGAGTGCGTGATTTTTTATAAGCTAGGGGAGGCACCTCTCCTTGCCAAGCTGGGGATTGAGAAAGGGCATATAGTCAGAGAGAATAATATAGGGACCAATTCCCTGGGCACATGCATTGTCATCGATAAGCCGATTGCTGTATTTGGTGATCAGCATTTTTTAGCGGCTTTTAAAGGTTGGGCTGGTGTTGCCGCCCCTATTCATGCCATGGATGGCAGGATTTTGGGAGCTTTGGGCATTTATGTGAAAGAAGAGGATGCCAACTATGGCATGTTAGGGATGGTCATTCTGGCAGCCAAGGGGATAGAGGATCAGCTGGGTTTAAGGAGTGAATATGCGGAGCTGGAGGCTTTTAACCGCAGATTGTTTGAATTTAATAACGATATCGTCAATACCGCTTCTATGCTATCCCACGAGATCCGCAACTCGTTGTCCACCATAAGTGCATACGTACAGCTGCTGCAGCTTGAAAAAGTGCTGGATACATTAAGAGCAGATAAAATACTGACAGAGGTCACGCGGGTTGATAAGCTCCTGAATGATTTTAAAAGTTTGACCAGGCCACCACAGCGGAAACTTATGAGGCATTCGCTAAACGAGTTGCTCTGCTATGTGGTTGACCTGATGCTTGCCAAAGCTCGTATAGGAAAAGTGGATATAAAGCTCATGATGCCTGAGCAAAATGTGTATGTAAAGGTGGATAAGGGCGCTATTCAACAGGTATTTATTAATTTAATCGAAAACGCCATACAAGCCATGGAAAAAGGAGGTACCCTTACCATAAGGCTTTTGAGGGATGAACGGTCTGGCGTGGCGTTGATCGAATTTGAGGATACAGGGATGGGAATCCCTGAAGAACACCTTTCGGACATATTCAAGCTCTTTTACACCACAAAAAAAGGTGGCAGCGGTCTGGGACTGACTTTATGCAAAAATATCATAAAAAATCATAATGGCAATATTAGAGTACAAAGCAAGGTGGGCGTGGGAACGAAATTTGTAATCGAACTGCCGTACGTAGAGTAGTGCATAAAGGATATGATGAAGATGGAGGTAAAGTATGGATGTTAAGGCTTTAAAACGGCTTATACTTGTAATACTGGCCTGCATGCTGCTGGCTGGAGCGGGGTTGTTATACTGGAGCAGCGTTGCCCGGCCAGGAGCCGATGCAGAGCTGTTGAAAGCCAGCGAGGGTTTAAACTGGTATGGTATAGCTGTGGTATTTGACCCCGAGCAGGCAAAGCTCAGCTGTACGCAAACGGTAGAGTATAAAAATAACCATAATGTTGAGTTCGACAGGCTTTACTTTCACCTTTACCCTAACGCCTTCAGGGATGAAGATCGCGTACCTTTTTTCGCTGAGGAGAAGCAAAGGGCATATCCAAACGGGTTTTCACCTGGTTGGCTTGATATAGAGCTGGTTACGGTAAATGGCAATTCGGTTGAGTTCAACATTGGAGGTTATAGCAGCGATATACTCAGCATTGTGTTGAGCACTCCTTTGAAGCCCGGTCAAATTGCCAGGATTGATATGATATATACTGTAAAGCTTCCCAATTGCATTGGCAGGTTCGGATACGGGCAGCACACCTTCAATGTCACCAATTGGTATCCCATCGTAGGCGTGTATGACTACACCGGATGGAATACTGACCCCTATTATCCCATAGGAGATCCGTTTTACAGCGATGTGGCAAATTACAGGGTTGAGATTAAAGCCCCTTCCGATTATACCATAGCTGCTACGGGGGAAGCGATTAACGTAAAAGTCGAGGGGGATTATAAGGTATGGGAGTTTCAGGCGTTGGCTGTTAGGGATTTTGCTTGGATTGCCAGTAAAGATTTTGAAGTTTTATCCCGCAGCGTAGATGGCATCACGGTCTATTCGTATTTTTTGCCAGAAAGCAGGGATGGGGGAGAAAAAGTCCTGGACTGTGCTGCAGCGGCCGTCGAAATTTTTAATCGCCGTTTTGGAAGGTATCCCTACAGCCAGCTGTCGGTGGTACAATCTGATTTTTTTGTGGGGGGCATGGAGTATCCGTGTCTCGTCATGATAGATCAAAGCTTGTATGGCCGGGAGCAGCAATGGCTGGAGTATGTCACGGTGCACGAGACGGCGCATCAATGGTGGTATGCAGTGGTGGGCAATGACCAGATAGATGAGGCATGGCTAGATGAGGCATTAACCGAGTATTCGACGATACTGTACTATGAGAACAGGTACGGCGAGGATGTGGGAAAGGAAGTCTATGACAACGTCATAGTTAATGGCAAGTGTTCCTATCTGCAAAAATACCATGTCCAAGGGCTGGTGCATACAATCGATCAACCGGTGTATAGATTTACTGACTGGCTTACATATGATTTGGTCGTGTATGGAAAGGGGGCCAGCTTATTTAACGATCTTCGCCAGGCTGTAGGCCATCAAACGTTTTACAGGATCTTGCAGGAGTATTATGAGGATAACAAGTTTAAGAACGCCACTGCTGTTCAGTTGATAAAGGCTTGCGAGGAAGTAACAGGTAAATCGTGGGAGGACTTTTTTGAGAAGCGCTTGAAATCGCTAAATTGGTAGTAAAAATCCAATTTATTCTGTTTGATTTTTTGGTTAAAAAGCGCTATACTTATAATGTTAAAGTCTACTAATGTTAAATCTATTGAAGTAAAAGGGGTAGATGGTGATGGCCTTGCTGGATTTCCAGTGCAACAAATGCGGAAAGAAGTTTGAGGAGCTGGTGTTTGGAGGCAATTGGGACAAGGTAAAGTGTCCGGAGTGTGGAAGCAATGACCTAAAGCGGATATATGAAGGCAAGTGTTATTTCGGAATGAGTGGCAGTTCTTCTGGTTCCAGCGGATGTTCCGGTTCCAGTTGCTGCAGCTGCAGTGGTTGCGGCCATTGATATTTTTAATAAATATTTTTTTGTGCCAGAAGTGGACGAACCTGGTTTTTTAACTGAAGTTAATGTAAGTGTAACTATATTTTAAATTTAAAAAATAAAATATTGTGGTAAAATAACAAGTGTAATTTGATTCCATCAAGAACAATTGCAGGTTCAGTCGGGAATAGAGTAGGAGGTGAAGTTCCTTTCCGGAGAGGGAAAGGAACGCGTAGTTGGAAAAGTTGGTAATACGTGGAGGGAAAAAGTTAATAGGTAGTGTGAAGGTCAGTGGTGCAAAAAATGCTGCGGTAGCTGTGATGCCCGCTGCTTTGCTGACCGACGAAACCTGTGTCATAGATAACTTGCCTTATATAGCTGATGTTATAATGTTGGCTGAAATTCTAAAGCAAATGGGCGCACAGGTGACTCTAGAGCCTAGAGGGCGGATAACGATAAATGCGGCCGGAGTTAGCAGTTGCCGAGCGGATTATGACCTGGTTCGGCGTATGAGAGCTTCTTATTATCTTTTAGGGGCGCTTCTGGGACGATTTGGGAGAGCGGAGGTAGCCTTTCCTGGAGGCTGTGAGATAGGAGCGCGTCCCGTGGATCAGCACATTAAAGGTTTTCAGGCTCTGGGCGCCGATGTGTCCATAAGTCACGGACTCATAAAGGCATATGCGGATAAGCTAGTGGGCAATGAGGTATATCTGGACGTGGTAAGCGTAGGCGCCACCATCAATATAATGCTGGCCGCTGTCAAAGCCGAGGGTACCACTACTATAGTGAATGCGGCCAAGGAACCCCATGTGGTGGATGTGGCAAACTTCTTAAACTCGATGGGCGCCAACATCAAAGGTGCGGGTACTGATACCATAAAGATAAAAGGTGTAGAGAAGCTGCACGGGTGTGAATATACCATAATACCTGATCAGATAGAGGCGGGTACTTTCATGATTGCTGCCGCTGCCACGCGAGGGGATGTAAAGATAACAGGGGTTATACCCAAGCACCTCGAAGCCGTTTCAGCTAAGCTGCTTGAAATGGGGATGTATGTGGAAGAAGGGGACGATTATGTGAGGGTAATAGGTACTGGACGCCCCAGAAAGGCCAACATCAAGACCCTTCCTTATCCGGGATTCCCTACCGACCTTCAGCAGCCCATGTCGGTGCTGCTGAGCGTGGCAGAGGGTACCAGCATTATCACCGAGAACGTATGGGAGTCCAGATACCGCCATGTGGAAGAGCTGCGCCGCATGGGAGCTATCATAAGAGTGGAGGACCGGAATGCCATCATTGAAGGGGTTGAAAAGCTCACCGGTGCGCAGGTTGAGGCTACCGATTTGAGAGCAGGTGCAGCTCTAGTCATTGCCGGGCTGATAGCTGAGGGCGTGACCGAAGTCACCAACATCATACATATAGATAGGGGTTATGAGCGTTTGGAAGAAAAGTTGCGCAGCCTGGGAGCTGATATTGAGAGGGTCAGCGACCAGAACAACAAAGTGGCCAGGCTGAAGCTGGTAAAGAAGTGAAGAATGCACCTTGCAGGGCGTGCTGGATTAAATCTTGTAACTGTATCCTGTGTTTTTGATTGCAAGCTTAGGAGGATGAAACTGAAGTGAAGAATAATAGGATGAGCCGTGCATGGCAGCCCATGTGCGGCTCGTCTTTTATGGATTGGCAAATCGGTTATGCTTTAATTTATTGATTTTGCTTACGGGTGCGTTGACGTTTTGGCCGTTCTGTTAAACCGTATACTACAGCCTGTTTATATGCCGATACAGACTTTATATACGTGCGAATTGGCGAGGACCTATTTCGTACAGGTTATTGCCTCGAGCATCTATAGCTACCAGAAGAGGCATGTCTTCGACTTCCATACGGTAAATGGCTTCGGGGCCTAAGTCCTCAAAGGCTACTACCTCCACTTTTTTAATACACGAGGCGATCAGGGCACCGGCACCGCCTACCGCTGCCAGATACACGGCACCGTATTTTACCATGGACTCGATGACCCGAGCAGAGCGAGGCCCCTTGCCTATCATGGCTTTGAGCCCATGCTCAAGCAGCAAAGGGGTGTATACATCCATCCGACTGCTGGTGGTGGGGCCGCAGGAGCCTATGATGAGGCCCGGCCTTGCCGGGCATGGGCCAGCGTAGTATATCACCTGGTCCTTTAACTCGATGGGCAACGGTTTGCCTTCCTGCAGTAGCTGATATATTCTTTTGTGCGCTGCATCCCGCGCAGTGATTATGCTGCCTCTCAGGTATACTGTGTCACCTGCTTTGAGGGAATTGAGCTCTTCATGGATTACCGGTGCATGAAAGATCTTTTTTGTTTCCATGGGATTGACCTCCTGTTGAATATGACTGCGTTTGTACTAAAATGCCGGTCACAGCAAGGCGGTCACAGCAGGGCTTCTTTGTGCCGCGCGGCATGGCACTGTATGTTTACCGCCACTGGCAGGCCGGCAATATGTGTGGGGTAGGTTTCAATGTGTACGGCCAGTGCTGTTACCGTCCCGCCCAGCCCCTGGGGACCGATCCCCGTGTTATTTATAGCCTGCAACATCTCTTCTTCCAGCTGCGCCACCAACGAATCCGGGCTATGCTGACCGGCCGGGCGTAGCAGCGCCTTTTTTGCCATATATGCCGCCTTTTCCATGGTGCCACCTATTCCAACTCCCACTATAATGGGAGGGCAGGGGTTACCTCCGGCGTCAATTACAGTTTGCAATATGAATCCTTTTATGCCTTCCAGGCCATCGGAGGGCTTTAGCATCTTGAGCTGGCTCATGTTTTCGCTGCCAAACCCTTTGGGCACGACTGTTATCTTGACCTTATCGCCGGGGACTATCTCGGTATGTATTATGGCGGGAGTGTTATCGCCGGTGTTTACTCTTGTTATGGGGGAGAGCACAGATTTTCTTAAATACCCCTCTCTATAACCCCGGCGCACTCCTTCATGTACTGCCTCATAGAGGTCTCCTCCGACTATATGTACGTCCTGCCCGATTTCGAGAAACACCACAGCCATACCTGTGTCCTGGCATATGGGTAGTTTTAGCTCATGGGCTATGCGAAGGTTTTCGAGCAGCTGATCCAGGATGTTTTTTCCATGGGGCGAGGCCTCCTGCCGTTTAGCTTTTTCGAGCAGGGCTTTTACGTCATCCCCCACGTTATAACAGGCTTCTATGCACAGGCGTGCAACAGTATCGGTTATCTCGCTTACATGTATTTCTTTCATGGTTTTACGGCGTAAAGGTAAAAATTTTTGGAAATCGGAAAAGGAAAACGCCGTCCTCCTTTCGAATCTAGTAAATTGGCTTATATATATTCTAGCAGTTTTATACGGAAAATACAAACGCAACTTTGTGTGGGGGTGGCCCATCTTGCAGGGAGGAATAGGGTTTTTGATAAAATCAATAGCAATGCATCCCCGTTATGTATTATAATAAGCAGTGGTTGGCGCTTGTTGATGTTGTTTCGGAACGGTATGCAAGGAGCCGTTTTGGAGTACCATTGAGGGCTGTAAAAGGGCGCGGCTGCTGATGTGCTATAAAAGACGATAGCTTGACTAAACAAAAGAGGGAGAGATGGACGGGATGGGGTTTAGGGTATGTTCGCTTTCGAGCGGTAGTGACGGCAACGCCACTTATATAGGCACCAGCTGCACAAACATATTGGTGGATGCAGGCTTGACTTTGAAGGATACCCTTGATGCTCTTCAAAGCATTGATGTGTCACCGTATGACCTGGATGCGATTCTTATATCTCACGAGCATGTCGATCATATAAGGAGTGCAGGGGCGCTGTCAAGGAAGTTTGACATACCTGTATACGCCAATCAGGAAACTTGGAAGGCAATGCAGCAAAAGGTAGGGGACATCGCTCCCCATAATGTTCGGATATTTTATACAGGCATGGATTTTTATATAAATGATATAAACATTCAATCCTACGCTGTACCCCATGATGCAGTTGAGCCTGTAGGCTTTTGCTTTTACAACGGCAATAAAAAGATTAGTATTGTCACCGATTTGGGGCATACTAACACTAGCATAATCAAGATGGTACAGGATTCGGATTTGATTTTGCTGGAGGCAAATCACGATGTACATATGCTGCAGATGGGGCCTTATCCATGGCCCCTTAAGAAGCGCATTATGGGGAAGTATGGCCATCTGTCCAACGAACAGGCCGGTATGGCTTTGGTAGAAATGCTTAAGGATAGAACCATGTATGTGCTTTTGGCGCATTTGAGCCAGGAGAACAATCTTCCTGCGCTGGCCTATGAAACGGTGACCGGTATACTCCTTTCAAACGGCATTAAGCCGGGAAAAGACGTGGTGATAGATTTGACGTACCGCAACGGTATAAGCAGCTTTTACCATATAGAGTGATTTTTGAAATTTCAAAGGGGATGGGGGTGATACTTCAAAAAGAAAGACGAGGAGGAAAATTTCGTGAAAGGGATAAGGATTGCTGCTTTAATGGTTGTACTATCAGGGATTTTGTTTTTGACCAATGCCTGTGGATGGGGCTGGTCTGTGTCTCCTAAGGAAAAATATGACTATCAAGAGCGGCAAGGGGAACTTACACAGCAAGAACTCGCGCCAGCTCCAATTCAGCAGAAGAACGCTGCCCATGAAACCTCTATATCTCAAGTTGTAAAAAAGGTGATTCCATCGGTGGTGGGAATTTCAACCGTACATACTGCAAGAACCACGGTATGGGATGATACCGAAGTGATAGAGGGGGTGGGCTCGGGCGTCATCGTGCATCCCACAGGCTATATCTTGACTAACGACCACGTGGTGGGAGGCAATCCCGCCCATATAACCGTCATATTGAAAAACGGGGATGGACTGAAAGGGCGTACTCTGTGGTCCGACCCTACTTTGGACCTGGCCATCGTAAAGGTGGAGGCCGAAAATTTGCCGGCCGCTATCCTGGGGGACAGTGACCAGCTTGAGGTGGGGGATACTGCCATTGCCATCGGTACCCCGCTAGGCCTGCAGTTTCAACATACTGTAACGGCCGGAATCATCAGCGCACTGAACCGCACGGTACAGGTCCCTACCGAGCGCGGACAGAATTTCATGGAAGACCTTATCCAGACTGATGCTTCTATCAATCCCGGCAACAGCGGTGGCCCGTTGGTCAATATGAGAGGTGAAGTGGTGGGCATCAATACAATTAAGGTGACCAGCGCTGAGGGTATAGGCTTTGCCATTCCTATTAACGTTGCCAAGCCGGTTATCGAACATTTTATAAAGGAAGGTTCGTTTGTTACTCCGTATATTGGGATAGTGGGTTTTGACAGGGAGATGGCCCGTTACTTTAAGCAGAGTGAGAACATACAGGAAGGGGTATATGTAGTGGATATCGATGAACGAGGGCCGGCTTATAAGGCAGGGGTTAGAGTTGATGACATCATAACCCGCGTGGGAAATAGGAAGGTCACCAAGATGCTTGACCTGAGGAGTGCCATTTATTCATATAAAGTGGGTGATAAAGTCAGCATAGAAATCATAAGAGGTGGGGAAAGGCGTACCGTTACCATGGTATTGCGGCAAAAGCCGAGATATAAATGAACATCACTGGGGGAGGGGTAATTTATGAGTTTATACGACAATGAACAGCTTGCCGACGGACAGCAGAGGTGGCCCACTGTCCTGGGGAGTAACTACCTCTACCTTGTTGTGTTGGTACTGATGATTACGTTATCCAGCATTGTATCCGGCCTTTTTAATCCAAAGATGAACACCGAAAGCTGGCTTATTGCTACCTTTCTCATGGAGATAGCGGTGATAGGCGTTCCTCCTTTGATCTATCTTCTTGCTTCCAGGATGGATATAAAACGGGTGGCCAGGATAAATCGGATCAGAGGAGTGGAGCTGCTGCTGGTTTTAGGCATGGCAGTGTTCGGATACGCAATTGTTGGATTCATCAATATGGTATGGTACTCTATGCTCAATCGCATCGGCAACCCTGTTGAGCCGGTTTTCCCGCCAATTAAGACGGGCAGACAATACATAATGGCAATAATGGCCATGGCTGTGACACCCGCCCTGGTTGAGGAGTTTTTGTTCAGGGGAGTGGTCTTAAGAGGATACGAACGGTTTGGGGCATTGACGGCTACAGTTGTAAGTGGCGTACTCTTTGGGCTGCTTCATTTGAATCTGGTGAACCTGCCTGCCGTCATATTCCTTGGAATCATGATCAGCTATGTGGTTGTGCGTACCGATTCCATCTTTGCCGGAGTGCTGTATCATTTCACACAAAATTTTCTGTCTATATCGTTTCTGTTTCTTCAGGAATTTGCACAACGGTACTTGGGGGAAGGGATGGCGGTGCCGGAAAATGTAAAGCAGATGCCGCCTGAGCTGCTGGCTGCCGCCATGGCTGTATGGGGTATAATAGCCTTTTTCTGCCTGGGGCTTTTTGCTGCCTGTGTAACCTCTTTTCACCGCATTACATACGGTAAGGAAAGCATACGCGGTTTGATGATCCATGAGGTGAAGGGCCTCTCTATAAAGGAAATGTTGCCTGTTATAGCCTCGGGAGTTATCGTGATTGTATATTTGTGTGTAGAGGTTGTTGCAATGGTCATGGGCGTGTAATAGCGCACAAAATTCACAATTTGTTCATACATTGTGTGCAAACTTTTGATATAATGTTTATTGGTTGTAGTATAATTTTATTTTTAAAATTGCAAACAGGGGGGATATAATTGATTCAGGTTATAGACGTGACCAAGCGGTATGGCCAGCACGTAGCAGTGGATCACGTCAACTTTACGGTTGAAAAAGGCGAGATACTAGGTTTTTTGGGGCCAAATGGTGCTGGCAAGACCACGACCATGAATATTATAACTGGTTATATTTCAGCGACCGAAGGGACTGTTAAAGTGGAGGGCTTTGATATTCTGGAGGAGCCCGAGGAAGTCAAAAAGAGGATAGGATATATGCCCGAGTTTCCACCTTTGTATATGGACATGACGGTGCAGGAGTACTTGGATTTTGTGAGCGATATCAAGAAGATAGACAGGGCAACCAAGAAGAGAAGCATGGAAAAGATCATGGACCTGGTCAAAATAGGCGATGTGCGCAAAAGGCTTATAAAGAACCTTTCCAAGGGATATAAGCAGAGGGTGGGGCTGGCACAGGCTTTGATTGGTACGCCACCGGTGCTCATATTGGACGAGCCGACGGTGGGCCTTGACCCCAAGCAGATCATAGAGATTCGAAGCCTCATCAAGGAGCTTGGCAAAGAGCACACCATCATATTGAGTTCACATATCCTCCCGGAAGTCAGCGCTGTGTGCGGACGAGTGATAATAATAAACAAGGGCAAGATAGTTGCAAGCGATACGCCAGAGAATCTGTCCAAGCGTTTGAGCAGTGCGGGCAGGCTTTCATTGCGAGTGGCCGGGCCAGAAAAGCAGGTATTGAAGCTGGTCAGGGAGCTTGAGGGCGTCAAAAACGCTGAAGTACAGGGGGTTAAAGAGCCCGGTACGGTTGATATACTGGTAGAAGCTGAAATGGATATCGATATACGCAGGCCGCTGTTTTATGCTTTGAGCCGCGCAGAATATCCCATCCTTTATATGAAGTCGGTCGATTTGACGCTTGAGGAGATATTCCTGCAAGTTACAACTGAGGAAAGGGAGGTTTCCTGATGCTGGCTGTATTCAAGAGGGAATTAAAAGCGTATTTTGCATCGCCAACAGGGTATATTTTCATGGGCTTTTTTCTGCTGATATGCGGCATATTCTTTGCGTTCTCCAATTTGCTCACCGCGAGCCCGGATTATATAAGCGTGTTGAGCAGTATAACCTTTGTGTTTTTGATAGTGGTGCCGGTTCTTACCATGAGGTTGATGTCGGAGGAGAGCAGGCAGAAGACTGACCAGCTGTTGCTTACCAGCCCATTGAGCGTTACTGGAATAGTGCTGGGCAAGTATTTTGCGGCTGTAGCCGTATTTCTGCTCACCCTGTTGATTACCTGTCTGTATCCCATTATTTTGAGCTTTTTTGGAACCATTGCCGTTTGGGAAATAGTTGGTGGATATATTGGGTTTTTCCTGCTGGGTGCGGCTTTTATATCCATAGGATTGTTCATCTCTTCTTTAACTGACAATCAGGTGATTGCGGCGGTTGTGACGTTCAGCGCGCTGCTTTTTATATGGATTCTGGACTGGGTCATACAGGGGCTTCCGACCGATAGGATTTCAGGCATAGTATTTGCATGTGCTCTGGTAGTAGGAGTGGCAGCGCTGGTGTATTTCACCACCAGGAACATATTTGTAAGCGTTGCAATTGCTGTGGTGGGATTTGGCATCATAGCGGGCGTATATTTTGCCAACGAATACTTCTTTGATGGATTTATTGTGAGGACCCTTGAGTGGTTCTCTTTGCTTAAGAGGTACGAAAACTTCATGATGGGCATTTTAAGCTTAAGCCCGATTGTCTATTATATTACCTTTTCAGCTGTATTTCTATTCTTGACTGTACGGGTAATTGAAAAGAGAAGGTGGAGCTAACCAGAAGGGGGAAACGAAATGAAGAAGTTTCTTGGATTCAATTTCAAGTCTGTAAAGGAATCGTTTAAAAGCAAAAAGTTCAAATATGGTGGCTATGCCACTTTGATGGTGGCCGTCGTCATTGCCATTGCCATAATCATCAACCTGATTGTGGACCAGATCCCCTGGGAACTAGATTTGACACAAAACCAGATGTATTCTTTGTCGGAACAGACTACTAAGGTACTGGACAACCTAAAACAGGATGTCAAGATCATTGGCCTTTATGAGGCTGGAAAAGAAGATAAAAGGGTATTGGAAATTATAGAGCGGTATCAAAAACGCTCAAAGAGGATCAGTTTTACTACTGTTGATCCCGAGAGATATCCGCAACTGGTTGCGAAGTATGAGAAGGATGGCGGGTCACTGAGCACTGGAAGCCTGATCGTGGAGAGTGGAGACAAATTCAAGGTGATCGATCGCTATGACCTGGTAAACTATAGCTACAACCAGTATTCTGGTCAGTGGTATGCTCAGTCTCTGGCTGTGGAGCAGCGCCTCACAGGGGCTATATTGTATGTGACGGCTGAAGAGCTCCCTGTGGTATATATGCTGATAGGCCACGGTGAGGATTCGATTCCTTATGATGTGAGGAAGCAACTGGAATTGGAGAACTATACTATAGAGGATTTGAATCTTGTTACCCAAGATTCGGTACCCGAGAAGGCACATGCTCTGGTAGTGCTTTCGCCCAAGAGGGATATTACAAAAGAGGAAGAGGAAAAGATCAGGAAATATTTAGAAAATCAGGGTAGAGCGATATTCTTTATACAGAATTTAAATGGGGAGCTACCCAATTTTGAATCACTCTTGAAGAGTTATGGAGTAGCGCTACAGCGGGTTGTAGTGGTTGAGGGTGATGCTAATATGCATTATCCGGGCAATCCTCTCTATATAATACCCAACATGGAGAGCCACAGCATTTTAAGTCCGCTTAAATCCGGACAGATGTATGTGTTTGCGCCCCAGTCGCAGAGCATAGAGGTACTTGAGATGAAGAGACGGACTTTGGAGATAGAGCCGCTGCTGGTTACTTCAGATAAAGCCTGGGCCAAGACCAATCTGGAGGCCACTACAATAGAGAAAGAAGAGGGTGATTTGGAAGGGCCGTTCAACATTGCGGTTGCCATCACGGATAAGATATATGAGGATAACGAGACCAAGGAGACCAGGCTGGTAGTGGTAGCCAATACTAATCTGCTAAACAGCCAGCTAGTTTCGCAGGTGCCGGGCAACGTCAATTTTCTGCTCAACAGCCTTAACTGGCTGCAGGACAGGGAGGAGAGCATCTCGATACGGCCCAAGAGCTTGACGGTCTCGCGCCTTAGAATATCGGCTTATCAGCAGCTTATATTCTCAGGTATAGTTGTTATATTGATTCCTCTGATCGTACTGGTGTCAGGATTGACAGTATGGTTGAGGAGGAGACATCTATGAAGAAGAGACAGCGAAGTATAATTGCTCTTGTGGTTGTGCTGGCAGTGCTGGTTGGTGCGTATTTTTACGTGAGCAACCGTCCAAAAAAGCAGGCTGAGGATAATAAAACCATAGAGATATGCAAAGTGCCTAAAGAGGACATCGTCAAAATGGTCCTGGAATCACGGGATGGGACTACCTTGACGTTTGAAAAGAAGGATGACAAGTGGACGGTGGACTATCCCCATCCTGTGATTTTGGATCAGACAAGCGTCGATGATATAGCTTACAGCTTTGCCAGCCTGTATGCCGAGAGGATAATAGATGAAAATCCTAAGGACCTATCGGTGTACGGCCTGGATAAGCCGGCTGTTGTTGCCAGGGCTTTTCTGAAGGACGGCACCCAGAAGGTATTGTATCTTGGCAACAAGACGCCGGCAGGCAATACCTACTATTTGATGGCTGAAGGGGACCCAAAGGTTTATTCGGTGTGGATGAACCATGGGGAGCATTTCAGCTACAAGCTCTCGGATGTACGTGAAAAGGACCTGACCGAGATTAATACCCAAGAGCTGACTTACCTGAAGATAGCCAAGAAGGGTAAGTCTACCATTGAAATAGAGAGGAATGATGAGCAGTCGAAGGATGAAGCCCAGTTTGGCTTGAGCCTGTGGAGGATGACCCAGCCTTACAATGAGCCGATGGGGGTATCGTCCGATAAGTTCCAAAAAGTCTTGGATGGCATATCCTCGCTTACCAGCAATGCCATTAAGGAGTTTGTAGAGGATAATCCCCAGGACCTCTCTAAGTATGGTTTGGATGACCCGGTGGCCGAGCTCATCGTCAAGGACAAAGAAAATACACTGCATTTGTACTTTGGAAAAGATACAGACGACGGTAAAAGCGTGTACTTCAAGACGGCCGACGTTAACTCGGTCTATACTATGGAGAAAAGCAAGACCGAGCTACTTGATACAAAGCCGTTTGACATTGTGGACAAATTTGCGTATATTGTCAACATCGATAATGTGGATAAGATCATAGTGGAAGGACGAGGGAAAACCCATGTTCTAACCATTACCAGGCAGACCAAAAAGGCTGAGAAGGAAGGCGAAGAGGATGAAGTCATAGCCACATACATGGTGGATGGCAAGGAAGTAGAGGAAAAGCCCTTTAAGAAGTTTTATCAGAGTTTGATTGGAATACTGGTAGATGCCGAAATTGATAGGGAAATGGCTGAGGAGAATCCCGAAGTTAAAACCACTTTCTTCCTCAACAAAGGGTCGAGGAGAGAGGTTCATGTGAACTACGTGCCATACGATAATGATTTCTATGCTGTATTCCGCAGCGGAAAGGCCGAATTTGTAGTATCCAGAAGCCAGGTAAACAAGATGCTGGATGATCTGGAAGCTTTGATCCGTGGAGATCTGGTAAAGGATGAGTGATTTTTAAACCTCTCCAGCGGTGAGGTCAGGCTGGAGAGGTTTTTTGTGTAAAATATTTCAACGTGGTTGTTTTGTAGGTTGAGCATTGAAAAATTGGCATTTCTCTGTGTGTTCTAACGGCACTTTTCTAATATAATTGTTATGGATAACATCAAAAAATTTTTATCGAAAGGGGATATGTCATTATGGGGAAGAAGGCCCTGGTAGTTCGAGGGGGATGGGAAGGCCATCAGCCCGTCGAGGTTTCGGAGCTCTTTCGCGATATTCTTATTGAAGAAGGCTTTGAAGTAGAGATTTCCGAGACGCTGGATGCATTTCTTGATGTGGAAAAGTTAAAATCGCTTCATCTTATCATTCCC
This sequence comes from Caldicoprobacter faecalis, assembly GCF_900115765.1. Taxonomy (NCBI): domain Bacteria; kingdom Bacillati; phylum Bacillota; class Clostridia; order Caldicoprobacterales; family Caldicoprobacteraceae; genus Caldicoprobacter; species Caldicoprobacter faecalis. The sequence goes on from NZ_FOXR01000012.1 coordinate 32,762, forward strand.
GTATGGACCATGGGCAAGATAACCGACGCTCAGGTTGGGCCGGTCCTTGAGGCTGTGGCCAGGGGGGTGGGCATTGCAGGGTGCCATGGCGGCATGTGCGATGCCTTTAGGGAGTGCGTCCAGTGGCAGTTTATGACGGGGGGACAGTGGGTAGCTCATCCCGGAGGGGATGGGGTAGAATACGTTGTCAACGTCAAAAGGGGCTCCAGCCCCATTGTTGAAGGGATTGAGGATTTTACCGTAAAGAGCGAACAATACTATGTACATATTGACCCGGCGATTGAAGTGCTTGCCACCACACGGTTTCCTGTGGTGGATGGCCCGCATGCTGCCAATGGGCAGGTGGATGTGCCGGTCATATGGACCAAGCGCTGGGGAAGAGGAAGGGTATTCTACTGTTCTTTGGGACATCATGTAGACGTGTTGCAGGTTGAGCCGGTTCGAACCATAATGAAAAGGGGTTTCCTCTGGGCAGCTGAAGGTAAGGACATTGCCATGCAGGCCAGTGATAACGCCGAAGTTTTAATCCAATCGGTAAAGAGGATGTTTTAAGTGAAAGGGTGGTTGTCATGAAAAAGGTAAAGGTGGGGATTGTCGGATGCGGCAACATAAGCGGCATCTATTTAAAAAACTGCAGCCAGCGATTTGAGATTTTGGAAGTGGTGGCCTGTGCGGATTTGATTTTGGAAAGGGCACAGGCCAGAGCAAAAGAATTCAATATACCTAAAGCGTGCTCGGTAGAGGAGCTTCTTGCGGATCCCGAGATCGACATCGTGGTCAATTTGACGGTTCCTAAAGCACATGCCCAGGTGTGCATTGCCGCTCTTGAAGCCGGCAAAAATGTGTATGTTGAAAAACCGTTGGCCATCACTCGTGAAGAAGGCAAAAGGATACTGGATATAGCCAAGGCAAAAGGGCTTTTGGTGGGCTGTGCTCCCGATACATTTTTCGGGGCCGGGCTTCAGACCTGTCGAAAGCTGATAGACGATGGCTGGATCGGTGAGCCGGTAGCGGCGACGGCGTTTATGGTATGCCATGGCCATGAGAGCTGGCATCCTGATCCCGAGTTCTACTATCAGGTGGGCGGAGGCCCTATGTTTGATATGGGGCCCTATTATTTGACGGCTCTGATATCCCTTATAGGTCCCATAAAGAGGGTGACGGCATCCGCCAGGATTACGTTTCCAGAGAGGACCATCACCAGTCAACCCAAGTATGGCACAAAGATAAAGGTGGAAACGCCCACTCATATTGCCGGCGTTATGGATTTTGAAAACGGCGCTGTGGGGACCATTATTACCAGCTTTGATGTATGGAGCGCCAATCTGCCGCGAATTGAGATTTACGGCAGCGAGGGCAGCCTAAGCGTGCCCGATCCCAACACCTTTGGCGGTCCTGTGCTGATACGCCGTCAAGGGGCCAGTGAATGGAGTGAGATTCCTTTGACTCACGGTTATGCCGACAACAGCCGAGGCATTGGAGTGGCTGATATGGCTTATGCATTGTTGTCGGGGAGGCCGCACAGGGCTAACGGTGAGATGGCCTATCATGTGCTGGACGTGATGCAGGGATTTTTGGATGCCTCACAGAGCGGAAGCCATTATATCCTTTCCAGTTCGTGCAGCCGCCCGGAACCATTGCCCCTTGGGCTCCGAGACGGCCTGCTGGATGAATAGGATAAATTTAAAAGGATCGGATATGGTTATTATCTAAACTCAAAAAGAGGCAAGCCCCATATAAATGAAGGCTTGCCTCTTTGCTTATATATGAACTGTGTATAACTTTCTGATAACTTTGTGAGTAATTCATAAAAGCAAATTAATCCTTTTTACGTTATGAATTAATTGTTTCAACCCAGCTGAAGGCTTTGCGTAAAGGTATGAATAAACACGGGTACCATGGAGTTGGTATCCAGGAAAGCTAAACCAGTGAAAAAAGGGTACCTTCTATCATTAGAGCGTAATAATTCCTATTTTTAAAAGGTATATTCCTTACTCCTTTTTACTTTAAACTTTAAAATGTTGACTTGTTAATTATACAGTACAGCGATCCCAATAGTAAATATGGTATGTTTATGTTGGGATTGGGGATGTAATTTGTCCTAATTTGGTAAAAAGGATCTCTCATATTCATAAAGATGAATTATTGGAATATACGCCTGCGGTGGTGCTGGTTGTTGCCTCGATAGCCATTATCCCACCGCTCCTGTGGAGACAGCCTTTTGATGAGTGGGTATACCGAGCCCTTGTATTTCTTGTGGTCTCGTGTCCCTGTGCTCTTGTGATATCGATACCCGTTGGATTTTTCGGAGGATTGGGTGGTGCTTCCAGAAACGGTATACTGGTCAAAGGAGGGCAGTACCTTGAAGCCCTTGGAAATGTTGATACCGTGGTGTTTGATAAGACTGGGACATTGACCAAAGGAGTTAAGGTTGCTAAAGTGGTTCCAATGGCTGATATGACAAGAGAGGAGCTGCTTGACTACGCTGCCCTGGCCGAAAGCTATTCAAACCATCCCATTGCACTCTCGATAGTGGAGGCTTACGGCAAGCCTTTGGACCGGCAGCGGGTTGACGAATACACTGAAATTCCGGGATATGGCGTCAAGGCCAGAATAAGGGGCAGGCAGGTGCTGGTTGGAACTGCTGGCCTGCTTAAGCAGCACGGCGTGACATGTCCGGAGGTTGAACTTGCTTATACCGCTGTGCACCTTTCCATAGATGGGCAGTATGCAGGGTATATCATAATAGAGGATGAGCTGAAAGAAGACTCTAAACAGGCCATCAATGATTTAAAGCGAATGGGCGTAAAGCGAACCGATATGTTTACAGGTGATAACTATCACATAGGCCTTAAGGTAGGGCAAAATCTAGGGCTGGATGAGGTGTATGCCGAACTCCTTCCACATCAAAAGGTGGAGAAGCTGGAGACGATAGAAAAGACGAAAGCCACCAGGAAAGGCAAGGTGGTATTTGTGGGCGATGGGATAAACGATGCGCCGGTGCTGGCCAGAGTGGATGTAGGGGTGGCAATGGGAGAATTGGGTTCCGATGCCGCCATCGAAGCGGCAGATGTGGTGCTCATGACCGATGAGTCCTCCAAGCTGGTGACCGCTATCATGATAGCTAGCCGTACAAAGCGCATCGTATGGCAAAACATAATTATGGCCTTGGGAGTTAAAGGGTTGGTGCTTTTGCTGGGGGCAGCTGGTACTACCAGCATGTGGGAAGCGGTTTTTGCCGACGTAGGGGTTGCCATACTTTCTATACTCAATGCCATGCGCGTGATAAAAAAGCCGAGAAGCCATAGATGCGATGAGGCAACTGCAGCATAAAGAGATCAGACAACGGTGGCATGAAATAAAAAACCTGGTATAAAATAAAAACGGGGCCAAGGTGAAAACGCGCCTTGGCCCTGTTTTTAATCTTTTCGTGCTTATGGCGTCGGCAAAAGCTTTTTACCTATCGTCTGCTTGTTGTGTTGGTGCATCTCAAACTTTATGCAAACCGTTCATTTCTGAAATCGCTATACCAGGTAACATATTATATGCTTTACCACTCCCATCCCTTGAATAGATGGAAGCTCCTGTTTTTCTGGAAGTATCTTACCTGATTTCTGAGGTAAGGAATCAGGTAATAGTCCACTCCCAACGACCTTCCAGCACCGGCCAGCATGGCTATCGAAGCCATGATGTACCACAGGTCTGGTAGGCCAGTATTGGTGGAAGGAAGGCCTGTCGATAGCATGAAGTTGATGTTCATGGCGATGGACACCAGCCCTGCGATAAACGTAAATATTCCGAATATGAAAGCTATTCCCAGCCCAATCTCGGTGATCACAATGAGCTTCTGGAACAGCAGGGCATTGGGATAAATGATGTTTTCGACTATCCAGGCATACCAGCCGGGGGTATGGTCACTCACCAGGCTAATGATGGATGCCGATGATGTGGCGTCGGTTGCACCTCCAGGGCCCAGCATCTCCCAATCCCCAAACCAGCCGGCCTGTATTTTTTGAATGCCCGATGTCAGCCACATGATTCCCAGCCATATTCTCAGCGGCACAAGCCAGAATGTAAAGTTCCTACGTTTAATGTGCCCAATGGCTGTCTCTATGAAAGCGTTGTACGTTCTGGCCTTGTACAGGAACTGGTCGTAAATGTAGTCCCATATAAGCTCAAAGCCGCCTATTCCAAATAGGTAATGCATGTTTACCAGATGCTTCATAATAGTGGCCCATATGCCGACCAGCAGAGGCAGGCCTTTGATCTGCGCCACCGCAAAGAAGGAGCCTACCGACACCATTACGCCGTGGAGCTCGGGTTTAAACTTTTGCTTTTGGGTGCCCAAAATCTCAGCGGCGATGTTTTGTGCTGCGCATTTACCTGACTGAAGGGCTGATTCGACCAAAGCAGGAAGCACATCGCCGTTTTCTTTAAACTCCATTATGTCGCCGATGGCATATACATATGGATACTCAACGGTTTGCAGATATTCATTCACCACTATTCGGTTACGCTTGCCCAGCGTAAGCCCTAACTCCTTTGCAAACTCATTTGCTTCGACGCCTCCGGTCCATATGAGGGTCCTGGTGGGTATAACGTCCCCTGTCTTCATGCATACCTTTTCGGGATGAACTTCGGTTATAGGCGTATTGGTGTATACCTCTACGCCATGTTTTTCAAAGAAGTTAACCACTTTTTTGGACAGCTTTTCGTCCAATATTGGGCAGATGGTCGGCAATGCCTCTACAACCGCTAGCCGCACTTCTTCTTTGGGTATGTTGTACTCACGGCATAGGGTGGCCGTCCATTCCATGAGTTCACCCATCATCTCTACGCCGGTGAACCCACCTCCACCAACTACGAACGTGAGCATTTCCTTGCGTTTATCAGGGCTTTGCTCCTTTGATGCCAGCTGGAACATGTGTACTATGTGGTCGTGTATTTTCTGTGCGTCCTCCAGCGACCACAGCGTAAACGCATGCTCTTTCATTCCAGGGATTCCAAAATATGCGGGCTGACTACCGGCGGCCAAAATCAGATAATCGAAGCTGTACTCATGGTTTGCCGATATCAGCTTTTTGTTCTTGAGATCAGCCTTTTGTATTTTGTCGTGTACAAACTTTACCTTTGTATATTGCAATACGTGTTCGATTGACACCTTTACACCTTTGGGTTCAATCCTGTGGCCAGCTACCTGATGCAGCTCGGTAAGCAGCGTGTGATAGGGGTTTTGATCTATGAGGGTTATCTCTACATCGCTTCGCTTTTTTAATAGCCTGTGCAGAGTTTTGGCTGCTTCCAACCCACCGTACCCTGCTCCCAGTATAACCACCTGCTTAGCGGACATTATATCTACCTCCTTTGAGTTATACAGGTTGTCTGTAGAAAAGTGTTAGAAGATTAACGCTTATTAAATTTTAACATATAATCTAAATACTTAAAAGACATAAATTTATCAAGTGAAAGATATAATTTTAACGAGCATATGCACAATATATGTACAATAATGGTTAAAATCAAAGAAAATGGAGGGAGATTTGTATTAAGGCAAGCAAAATCGCGTTTATAATCTCTATTATTGAAAAAATTGGAGAGAATAAACCGATAAAAGCATTGAATATATTTATGTTTTAAGATAGAATAGACAATGCCTAAAAAATAACAACAAAAAAGAAAAGGAGGAGTGTCTACAATGAAAAAGTTACTTAGCATGGGATTGATAGTGCTGTTAACTATTGCTCTGTTAACAGCCTGTGGTGGTGGCACCGCTAATGATTCCAATGAAAAAGAACAGGCAGCTCCTAATGATTCCGCGACTGAAGAACAGGGAGCTACTGGTGATCAGGAACAGGAAGACGCCGATGAAAAGGGAGCTGAAACTGCTGCTTACAAAGATGGAACATATAAGGCTGAGGAGCCAGAGTTCGATGATCATGGTTGGAAAGGACAGATTGAAATAAAGGTTGAAGGCGGCAAAATTACCGAAGTAAATTATGATGAGGTAAATCAGGAAGGCAAAAAGAAGAGCGAGGATACAGAGTATCATAAGAGATTCAAGGAACAAAAGAATGTAGACCTGTTGGATGCCTATGAGACATTGAAGAAAGACCTTGTCGAGAAGCAGGATCCCGATGCTGTTGATACTTACACCGGTGCCACTGGAACAACGGAGAAATTCAAGACATTAGCCAAAGAAGCTCTGAAGGAAGCACAGAGCAAGTAAAATTTAGATAAAAGACCTGTCGCAAGACAGGTCTTTTATTTAATGATAAGTTTTCGAAAGCTTGTCAGAAAGGGTATCAGATGGTATTAATTTTATGTTGAACTAGTATGCAGAAAAAGCGCATTTAAAAGGCTACACTGGATGGATGTTACATCCAAATCAACATGGAGAGATGGGGGTTTACATTTGAAAGGGTATCAAAGGATTTGTGCTTTAATCATAATAATTTTTTTGGCGAGCGTGGCTTTGCAGAGTTGCGCACGGACGAGAGGGCTTCAAGAGTACCGCAAGGATATATTTGCCCTCGATACGTGGGTCAATATACGTATATATGCGGGCAAAGAAGGGCCCGATATTCTGGATAAGGCTATAAGGCGAATTGAAGAGATAGAGAACCGCATGAGCGTTACTATACCGGACAGCGACGTGAGCCGTATAAACAGCAATGCCGGCAAGCAGCCAGTGAAGGTGCACGATGATACCTTTGAAGTCATAAAAAAGGCATTGGAATATGCCGAAATATCCAATGGAGCCTTTGACATAACCATATATCCCATCGTAAAGCTGTGGGGGATCACATCTGAGCATCCTCGTGTGCCCTCAAATGCTGAGATACGCGATAAGCTGCGCTTTGTGGACTATCGCAATGTGGTGCTCGACGAGGACGAGAAGACCGTTTACCTCAAAAAGCCGGGCATGGGCATAGACTTGGGGGCCATTGCCAAGGGATATGCCGCCGATGAAGTGGCCAGGATTTTAAGAGAAGAAGGCGTGGTACACGCCCTTATAAACATGGGGGGGAATATGGTGGCCATGGGCGGCAAGCCCAATGGTCAGCCCTGGCGAATAGGCATACAGGACCCCAGAGCTGAAGGAGCGCGGCGCCATATTGCTATTATAGAGGTAATGGACGGAAGCGTTGTCAGCTCGGGCGATTATGAACGCTATATCGTAGATATTTATAAGAAAACAGGAAAGAGGTACCATCACATATTTGACCCTTCGACGGGTTATCCCGCAAACAGCGGGCTTATGGCTACAACGGTGGTTGCTCCAAACTCCATTGATGCCGATGCACTGTCCACGACTGTATTTGTCATGGGGGCTAAAAAAGGGCTTGAGCTGGTTGATAAGATGGAGGGCATAGAGGCCCTGGCCATCACATTTGATAAGAAAATATATACCTCAAGGGGGTTGCAGGGGAAGCTGATTGTGACCGATAAGGAGTACGAGCTTCAGCCATGAGGATGCCGATAAAAGTAGGGGATTTGGTGGTATACTTCTTTGCAGCGGCGTTAATCGTGGTGGGCTTGTTAGGCATGTATGTGATGGGGACTGAAAGCAGCGATAAGAATGTGGTGATTGAAGTAAAGGGCAAAGAGGTGTATTCCTGCCGTATATATAAAGGTATGGCTCCTGTGGAGTTTCGTGTGGATGCTGGAAACGGCAAATATAATGTTGTATCGGTAACATATGAAGAGGTAAAAATAAAAGAAGCCAACTGTCCTGATCAAGTTTGCGTAAAGTCAGGTCCCATCCGTCATGCCGGTCAAGCCATAGTGTGCCTGCCTCATAGGGTGGTCGTGAAGATAACGGCTGGCCATGAAGAAACGCCCGATGTAGATGATATTGCATCTTGAGGAGAAAGTTTATGAATAAAGTTAGAAAGATGGTCATGCTGGCGCTTATCATTTCGCAGGCTTTAGTTTTGCATCTGATAGAGGGTTTTATGCCGGTTGTGGCTCCGGGGATAAAGCTGGGATTGGCCAACATTATGACCCTGGTCACTTTGGTACTCTTCGGCTTTAAAGAGGCGTTAGTGGTAGTTATAGTTCGCTCGGTGCTGGGTTCGCTCCTTGCAGGCAGCGTTACGGCAATACTTTACAGCCTTGCGGGTGGGATTTTGAGCTGTTTGGTGATGGGCTGGTTGTATTTCAGGTGGAGGGCTTATTTCAGCATGATGGGCATTAGCACAGCAGGAGCTATATTCCATAATATAGGGCAGCTGCTGGTGGCGTCATGGGTGTTTGGAACGATAGGTATATTGTTTACCTATTTGCCTGTGTTGACCGTTGCTGCTATGGGTACTGGATTTTTTGTAGGCCTGGCATCCAGGTATATTATTAAATACCTAGAAGAGCAAAAGTGGTTTAAGTGGGAAAGGGGTTAAACGGTTGTTGATGAAGAGTCAAAGCAAAAGGTTAACCGTGAGCTATGTCGATATAATCGGGGATGAGCTTAAAATGGTTGATGAGCACATAAAAGCCACCCTCTTGTCCAAGCAAAAGGTGTTGGAAGCGGCTTTGAAGGAACTGCTGGAGGCTGGCGGTAAAAGGCTTCGACCTGCACTGGTGTTATTGTCGGGCAAGTTTGGCAAATATGACCGGAAAAAGCTTATCCCTTTAGCGGCGGCCGTTGAGATACTCCACATGGCTACCCTGGTCCATGATGATATAATCGACGACTCAAAGATACGGAGGGGCAGGCCTACGGTTCAGTCGCGGTGGGGGAAAGACATAGCCGTCTTTACGGGTGATTTTTTGTTTGCCAAAACCTTTTTGCTGCTTGCCCACAGCACAACATTTGAAAACATGCGGGGCCTATCCAAAGTGGTTAAGGCCATCTGTGAAGGTGAGATTGCACAGTACCAATCAAGGTATGACAAACACGTCACCGTGAGGCAATACCTAAAAAGGATAGGGCGCAAGACGGCGCTGCTGTTTGCCCTGAGCTGTTATATTGGAGCGCATGAAAGCGAGTGCCCGTCAAAGGTTGTGCGGTGTTTGAGGGAGTTTGGATTTAACTTTGGCATGGCATTTCAAATTACCGATGACCTGCTGGATTTCACAGGTGATCCTGCTAAGATAGGCAAGCCGGTGGGAAGCGATTTCGTTCAAGGGGTGTATACCCTGCCCTTGATATATGCCATCAACTCATCTTATAGAGACGAGGTCATAAAGCTCTTGGATAAAGAGAGCTATACTCCGGAAGATGTAAAAGAGTTGATTGAGCTGGTGCGTGCAAGTGGAGGTATTGAATACAGCAAGAACTTGGCCAAAAGCTATTTAAAGCGCGCCGGCGAATTTATTGATGGCCTTGCGCCTATTCCAGCCAAAGCGGCGCTGGAGAATCTTTTAGATGGGCTTATCGACCGTAGCTATTAAGGCAGTAGGTTTAGCTCTTTAGTTGAGAAATTGAAGCGTTTTTGGCTAAAATCCAGCAAATATAGTTGAAAATATGTTGAAAATATATACTGCTGATGCTAAAATACCTAAATAAGAAACTGAGGGAATTGTTGTAAACATCGCGTGTTTTGTGAAAGGAGCTTGGTGTATGGAAAAAAAGCAACAGGAGTTTGTTACCCATATAACTCCCAAAGAAGAGGACTTTTCTCAGTGGTATACCGATGTGATTTTAAAGGCGGACCTGGTCGATTATGCTCCCGTAAAGGGCTGCATGGTAATCAAGCCATATGGATACGCTATATGGGAGAACATCCAAAAGGAGCTGGATGCGCGGTTTAAGGCCACAGGCCATAAAAACGCATACTTCCCTCTGTTCATACCCGAGAGCCTTTTGCGCAAGGAGGCCGAACATGTAGAAGGGTTTGCGCCTGAGGTGGCCTGGGTTACCCGTGGCGGAAGCGAAGAGCTGGCCGAGCCTTTGGTGGTCAGGCCAACATCTGAGACCATAATATGTGCAATGTACGCCAAATGGGTGCAGTCTTACAGGGACCTGCCCATACTGTACAACCAGTGGTGCAACGTGGTGCGCTGGGAAAAGTCAACCAGGCCTTTTTTGAGGACTGCCGAGTTCCTGTGGCAGGAGGGCCATACGGTGCATGCCACCGAAGAAGAGGCCGAAGAGGAGACGCTGAAGATTTTGGGCATATACAAGGAGTTTGCCGAAAATGTGCTGGCTATCCCTGTCGTTGTCGGCCGTAAGTCCGAAAAGGAGAAGTTTGCCGGCGCTTTGCGCACTTATACCATGGAGGCCATGATGCAGGACGGCAAAGCGCTTCAAGCGGGGACGTCGCACAATTTGGGCCAGCATTTTGCCAAGGTGTTTGATATTCAGTATTTAGATAAGGATGGTCAGCTCAAATACGCATGGCAGACTTCATGGGGCGTATCCACACGGCTGATAGGCGCTATAATAATGGTACACGGAGATGAGCGCGGTCTGGTATTGCCTCCTAAGGTTGCTCCTGTACAGGTGATCATCGTGCCCATTGCCATTCACAAAGAGGGCGTGCTGGACAAAGCCAGAGAGGTATACAGGCAGATTGCCGATGCCGGCATTCGCGTAGAAATCGACGATAGGGATACGCAGACGCCGGGCTGGAAGTTCAACGAGTGGGAGCTCAAAGGAGTGCCGGTGCGCCTTGAGATAGGGCCCAAGGACATAGAGAAAAACCAGGTGGTACTGGTGCGCCGCGACAACTTTGAGAAGGTGGCTGTACCCATGGATAACGTTGTGCAGGCCATAAACCATATGCTTGTCGAGGTGCATAAGGGAATATACGACAAGGCCTTGAAGATGCGAGAGAATTTTACCCATGTGGCACGCAATTTTGATGAGTTTAAAGAGGCTATAGAGGTAAAGAAGGGCTTTGTCAAGGCCATGTGGTGCGGCGAGAGGGAGTGCGAGGATAATATAAAAGCCGAAACCGGAGCTACTACGCGATGCATACCTTTCGAACAGGAGCATATAGATGACCACTGCGTTTATTGCGGACGCCTAGCCAAACATATGGTGTACTTTGCCAGGGCATACTAAACCTGCGATGAAAATGGTGAAGGTATTTTTACAGAATGATGGAATGGGCTATGGGGTTTGTTTTGTGGCATGATTTGGGAAATAAGGAACGCGAAGTATTGTAAGATGGCTTTCCTGGCTGCTTGGATATTGATTTCAAGCAGCCAGGGAAAGTAAAAATTTCTACTTTACAAAACGAATGTATTAGGTTATAATATGACTTGCTGGTTCGCACAAGTCCATATTATGGGGCTATAGCTCAGTTGGGAGAGCGCAACACTGGCAGTGTTGAGGTCAGGGGTTCGAATCCCCTTAGCTCCACCACAGTTAAGACCGCCTGAGGGTGAAGGAAGGCGGTTTTTTCGTTTTTGAGAAAAAAGGGACACATCTTAACTTTGTAATACCGTTTATAAAAACAATAACGTATAACATGGCAGGTCTTTAAGTGGGTTTATATTTATTCCGCAGGTTTGGGTGCGAAAATCGAAAATTGAAAAAGGGGGATTGCTATGGAACAACACTTAAAAAGGTTGAGAGATCAGAAGAAGACGATAGGGACAGCGTGTCTGAGGGGCCGGAGCGCGATTTGGTGCAGAACAGTTTAAGGTGACCCAATCCGAGAAGGGTAGGGGAAAGACCCGCATATTCCACGTTTTCAATCCTGCACCGGTGGCAAGCGATGAAGCGGCTGAGATAGTGGTTTGGGAGAGGAGTTTATAAAGTGGGTCTCTTGCCGGCATTTTCAGGTTAATTGAAGAAAACCCCAGCAAGGGTATGACAGCATGGGTTGTGGGTCGCCCCACATGAACGTGATTGGCTTGACTCGGGTTTTAATATTTTCATAGATGATACATGTGTATCATTTGATGCACAACCCTGTAGCGTTGCCAGCATATGCCTTGAATTTGAGGAGTAAAGAGATGTGCAGTGTTATCCTCCGACTGCCATGATAATTTCAGTCGGGGGTTTTGTTTTCCAAATCTTGACGTGTCCATTACATCAGATTATAATAATAATTGAACTGGTTCAATTTTTATAGGGCATGTAGGAGAGAGATATGGCTGTAACCATCCGCGACGTGGCAAAGCGTGCAGGTGTATCGCTGGGTACGGTATCCCGGTACCTCAATGGCTATAGGTTGCGGGAAGAGAACCGTTTAAAGGTTGAGAAAGCCATCCAGGAGTTGGGTTTTAAGCAGAATATCATCGCTAAAGGCCTCAAAAGTAACCGTTCCATGACAATCGGAGTGGTAATTGATGATTTTACAAACATTTTCTGCACTTCTATCGTAACAGCCATAGAAAGGACTGTGGAAAAGGAGAATTACAGCATCATACTGTGCGATTACGAAGGCGATACCGAGAAGCTCGAACAGAAGCTGAATTTTTTAAGGGACCGTTTTGTGGATGGGCTTATCCTTTTTTCCAACAACGTTCGTTTGAGCATAATGGACGAGTATATTCGTGACGGGATTCCCATAGTAATAGTAAATGAAGATATTCCCGGTTTTAATACCGATAAAGTACTGGTGGATAATGCCGGGGCCTCTTTCAGAGCGGTTGAGAGGTTCATACACTCCAACCATACCAAAATTGCCATAATAAATGGGCCGCCCAACTCGTGGGTCAGCCAGCAGAGGTTTGAGGGATACAAGCAGGCATTGGAAGCTTATAACCTGCCTGTTGAATCCCGGTGGATTAAATATGGTAATTTTACGACGGTAGGAGGTTATCTGGCTGCCAAAGAGTTTTTTGAAGGGGCTGATATTCCCACTGCCCTGTATGTTACCAATTATTACATGACGTTGGGAGCTGTCATGGCTATCCATGAATTGAATATCAAGGTTCCGCAAGAGCTGTCCATCATAGGCTTTGATTACTTCGAGCTGTCAGATGTCATAAAGCCTTCATTGACGGTGATTGAACAGCCCACCTCAAAAATGGGGGAAATAGCCGGCAATCTTATATTAAAGAGGATAAAGGGAGACTATACAGGTTACCCGGAGGTACACACGCTTCATACCAGGATGATTGTGAGGGATTCGGTAAGAGCCATTTCTTAGTCTTGGCAGTTAAAGAAGAAGCCTGATACTCAAATAATGTCTTAGATGTGTTCTTTAATTCTTTTACGCTTAATTTGAACCGTTTCAATTTTGATAGCTATATTTTGGTTGCTGGGTTTCCAAAATCTAATTTGATTAGAAAGGATTATATTTTTAATTGCTTGATTTACAAAGACCTAAAAACAAATTTGAATAGAAAGGGAGATAACATGGGTAAACTGCGGTTCAGGCAGGTTCATCTGGATTTTCACACTTCCGAGAAGATTGTGGAGGTGGGAAACGCTTTTGACCCTCAGGAGTTTGCTCACACCTTGAAAGAAGCTGGCGTTGATTCCATCACCTGCTTTGCCAGATGTCACCACGGGATGATTTACTACGATACCAAATTTCCTGCGCGGCATCCCGGGCTCAAAAGAGACCTTTTGCGAGAGCAGATTGAAGCCTGTCATGCGGTAGGCATTCGGGTACCCATCTACATAACCGTGGGTTGGGATGAATACATGGCAAAGCAGCATCCCGAGTGGTTGGAGAGGATGCCGGATGGCAGGCCTTATGGCGCAGGGCCTTTAGAGGCAGGCTGGAAGCATTTATGCTTTAATACTCCGTACATCGATTATGTGGAGGAACAGACCATTGAGGTTTTGGAAAAGTTTGGAGATGAAGTGGATGGCTTGTTCTTTGACATAATAATCCAACACCCTTGCTGTTGCAGCTATTGCATGGAAGGGATGGAACGGGCGGGGCTAAACCCTGAAGACCCGGAGGATCGCAAAAAGTTTGCCAAGCAGGTTCTGGATGCCTTCAAGAGAAGGATGACGGCCACTGTGCGCAGGTATAATAAAGACTGTACCATTTTCTACAATGCAGGGCATATTGGTCCCTCAATTAGGGATACCCTGGATACGTATACCCATTTAGAGCTGGAATCCCTGCCTAGCGGTGGGTGGGGATACGAGCATTTCCCCATCACTGTAAGGTATGCCAGGAATTTGGGATACGAATATCTGGGGATGACCGGCAGATTCCATAAGTCGTGGGCCGATTTCGGTGGGTTTAAGAATCAGGCGGCGCTGGAATATGAATGCTTTACAGCTCTGGCTCATGGCGCCAAGTGCTCCATAGGCGATCAGCTTCATCCCAGTGGAGCTATAAATAAAGCTACATACAAGCTTATTGGCAGCGTGTATAGCCAAGTAAAAGAGAAGGAACCATGGTGCGATGATGTCACTGCGGTGACCGAGATAGGGGTATTTACGCCAGAAGCGATTGAGGATACTGCCGTCAGGCTCCATCCATCATTGAGAGGCGCTTACAGGATGCTGGAGGAGTCACATTATCAGTTTGATGTAATCGATGAACAGATGGATTTCAGCCGCTACAGGGTCATCATTCTTCCTGATGTAATCACTCTGGATGAGGCCCTAAAAGATAAACTGGAAAGCTACGTTGCAAACGGGGGCAAGCTGCTGCTCTCATACAAATCCGGGATGGCAAGAGGTCAGCAACAATTTGTGCTGTCGGGTATGGGAGTTGAGCTGGTGGGCGATGCCGAATACTCGCCTGACTATGTGGTGGCGGGTGAGGCCATAAATCAGGGCCTGTTTGATACGGAGTATGTCATGTATGACAGGGGCTTATGGGTAAAGCCTCAGGAAGGGACCAGGGTACTGGCCTCAATCTGGAATCCCTATTTCAACAGAAGCTACAAGCATTTTTGTTCCCATCGTCAGACGCCACCTGAAAAGGAAAGCGGATATCCGGCGGTTACGCAGAAAGGTTCCGTCATCTATTTTGCACACCCTGTGTTTTCAATGTATCACAAGCATGGAGCAAGGGTTTATAAGCAGCTGGTGGTAAACGCTTTGCGGCTGCTTTTGCCTGATAAGCTGGTTGAAACCAATGCACCCACCACGGCGCATATGCTCTTGAATTACCAGAAGCCCCATAACCGGTATGTTCTCCATATCCTCCATTATATCCCCCAAAGGCGGTGCGAGGAGATAGACATTATAGAAGACGTAATTCCTCTGTATAACGTAGAGGTGAAGGTAAAGCTTTCTTCAAAGCCTGAAAGGGTGTACTGTGCTCCTAAAGGCACACAGCTGGATTTTGAGTATACGGATGGATATGTAAAAGTGGTGGTGCCAAGGGTAGAAGGACACGAGATGGTGGTGTTTGAACAGGGCGTAAAATGATGATATTACTGTCATTTTTGCTTCAAAATTGTGAATTTTGTTTTGTGCACCAAAATAGATTTTTTACACTAAAATCAAAAATTTAAATACATAAAAGAGGAGGAGAGATTTATGGCCAATGTTGAGGGAATGAAATTGATTCCGCCGCACAACAGGTTTAAAGGAGGTATGCCCAAAATCGGGATACGGCCTACCATCGATGGAAGGCGGCGAGGTGTCAGGGAGTCTCTGGAAGAGCAGACCATGAATATGGCTAAAGCGGTGGCCAAGTTTCTGGAGGAAAACGTCAGGCACTACAATGGCATGCCGGTTGAGTGCGTGATTGCTGACACATGCATTGGTGGGGTGGCCGAGGCGGCACAGGCAGCCGAGAAGTTTGCTCGTGAAGGGGTGGGCGTATCCATCACCGTGACGCCCTGCTGGTGCTACGGCGCTGAGACCATGGACATGGATCCTTTTATTCCAAAAGCGATATGGGGCTTCAATGGGACCGAACGTCCGGGGGCTGTATATCTTGCTGCGGTGCTGGCGGCTCACAATCAAAAAGGTTTGCCGGCCTTTGGCATATACGGCAGGGATGTACAAGATGCTGGCGATACCACCATTCCTGACGATGTGAAGGAGAAGCTTCTCAGGTTTACCAAAGCGGCCCTGGCTGTGGCAAACATGAGGGGCAAATCCTATCTCTCCATGGGCGGGGTATCGATGGGCATTGCCGGCTCCATGGTCAATCCCGATTTCTTTGAGAGCTATTTGGGGATGCGCGTGGAATACATAGATGAGACAGAATTCATAAGGCGCATCGAAGAAGGCATTTACGATAAAGAGGAGTTTGAACGGGCTTTGCGCTGGGTAAAGGCCAACTGCAAAGAGGGCCCTGACAACAACCCGCCAGAGATGCAGGTTTCCAGGGAGAAAAAGGATAAGGACTGGGAAATGGTTATAAAGATGACAATGATTGCCCGTGACCTTATGGTGGGCAATCCAAAATTGGCCGAGATGGGGTTTGAGGAGGAAGCCTTGGGACACAATGCCATCGTGGCGGGTTTCCAAGGGCAGAGGCAGTGGACCGACCACTTCCCCAACGGCGACTTTATGGAGACCATACTCAACTCGTCGTTTGACTGGAACGGCATAAGGCAGCCCTACATCCTTGCAACCGAGAACGACTCGTTAAACGGCGTTGCCATGCTGTTTGGGCATCTGCTCACCGGTACGGCCCAGATCTTTGCAGATGTAAGGACGTATTGGAGTCCTGAGGCTGTAAAGCGTGTAACCGGCAAAGAATTAACAGGGTTGGCAGCCAATGGTGTTATACATCTCATCAATTCCGGGTCGGCGGCATTGGACGGTACGGGCCAGCAAACTAAGGACGGCAAGCCGGCCATTAAGCCCTTCTGGGAAGTGACGCCTGAGGAGGTTGCCCGATGCCTCGACGCAACCCAGTTCAGGTATGCCAACCTGGGCTACTTCCGCGGCGGCGGTTTCTCGACCGATTTTACCACCAGAGGCGGGATGCCGGTTACCATCTCGAGGATAAACATCGTGAAGGGGTTAGGCCCGGTGCTTCAGCTGGCCGAGGGCTACACGGTGGAGTTGCCTGAGGATGTGCACGATATTCTTGATAAGCGCACTGATCCCACATGGCCCACTACCTGGTTTGTTCCCATACTTACAGGCAAGGGCGCTTTTAAGGATGTATACACCGTCATGAACAGCTGGGGTGCTAACCACGCGGCTGTGTGTTATGGCCACATTGGAGCCGAGCTCATCACCCTGGCATCCATGCTGAGAATTCCGGTATGCATGCACAATGTCTCGGAGGACAGGATATTCAGGCCCAGCGCATGGAATGCGTTTGGTACAAATGACTTGGAGGGTGCAGACTACAGAGCATGTGCTGCCTTTGGACCGCTGTATGGCAGGAAATAAGTGCATTTGTTCTGATTGAAGTGTCCGTCATCGATTTACAAGCATTATTTGCCGATTATACGCTCATTGGGGCCTATTTCCCACGAAGGGTAGGCCCCTTATTTTTTATGCTGTAAAATTTCTTGCAAGGTGACCGTCCTTGAGTGTAGCTGCTAGCTTAATGGGAATTTTACGAAAGTAGGGGGGATACACTTATCAAAAAACATGGTAGAATATACTTAAGATTAAATATGGCAAAATATACTTGAGATTCCCAAAAGTGAATGATAGTTCACAAAATTTTGATTTGAGTGTATCATAGATCTGGTTGCTGAGCGTTAACGAAAGAGGTGAAGGCTGTGAAAGCACTGTTTTTATCGGTATCAGCAGGTCATGGCCATAATCAGACGGCCAGGGCTGCCATGGAGAGTTTGAAGACTAAAGGCGTCGACTGCGTGTTGCTGGATATATTTGAGTATATAAATCCCATATTGAGCGAATCGGTTGCCAAGGCCTATCTCATTTCTACGAAATTTACCCCCGCTGTTTACGGGAGACTGTACCGGCTGGGAGAAAGATTGGAGAAATCTAACGAAAAGCTCTACATAGGTAAGATAATAAGCTCGCTTTTGTCCAGGAAATTGACGGTGTTCCTCAGTGAATATCAACCTGACGTGATCATTTGCACCCACATTTTCCCTGCACAGGTGATAAGCTATCTCAGGGAAAAGGGGCTGTCATGCAAGAGCGTGGGTATTATAACCGATTTCACTGTCCATCCTTTTTGGGAAGATACCAATTTGGATTATTACGTGACTGCCAGCAGCTTGCTGAACCTGCAGATTCAAAGAAAGGGGATACCCCTCGAAAAGGTTTGGCCCATTGGGATTCCCATTTTCATAAAGTTTGCCAATAAGATGGACAAAGCGGAGGCCAGAAAGCTGCTGGGTATTGAGAATAAGACCACGGTTCTGGTCATGAGCGGAAGCATGGGCTATGGAAATGTGGATGACGTCATTCGCAGGCTGGACAACATGGATATGGATTTTCAAATAATCTCGGTGTGCGGCAATAACGCTTCATTGAAGAAAAAGATTGATTCGCTGGATATAAAGAAAAAGATCTACAACTACGGCTTTGTGGACAATGTGGACATCATGATGGACGCCTCGGATTGTATATTGACCAAGCCTGGAGGGCTTACCGTATCTGAAAGCCTTGCCAAGTGCATTCCCATGATCCTGATAAACCCCATTCCGGGACAGGAGGACAGGAATGCGGAATTCTTGCTGAACAATGGTCTGGCCATTAAGACCAGCGAGACTTTTCCGGTGGATGAAGCGGTTTACCAGCTGTTTCACAATGACAGCAGGAGAAAGTATTTGATCGAGATGATGCGTGAGGTAGGCAGGCCATATGCTGCGGATGAGCTGGCTGACCTCATTATACAGCAAATAAAAATGGGGGCTTGAAGCCCCCTTTAATTTAAACTATTTTTACTGAGAAGTTTGTGTAGGCTGTGATGGGTTTTGCTGAATAAATGGGCAGTGCCCACCGAAACCCATACCTCTTCTCCGTCCGAAACCACCGTTAAATTTGCCACGGCCAAATCCTGGCAGGTATCCTTGTTCGGTTCGGAATTTTTCCATCTGGTCTATTCTCTGTTTCATAAATTCTGCTCGCTCTTGGTCGATTACTCCAAACTCCAGATATTTGTCCACGATTTGTTTCTTGAGCTCGGTAATTTTTGAGTACAGCTGTGCCAGCTCTTTTTTCTGTGATTCAGTGAGCTGTGTTCCCGCAGCGTTGGAAGGAGTTTGCGTATTTTCGTTTTGGGCCCATGCAATAGGCACTGCAATGGCTCCTACCAGCATTATGGCTATGGCCATGATCCACCATTTCTTCAAGTCTGTTCACCTCCTCTTTAGATTTGTCTTATTAATATTGTACCCGTGTTCTATATTAAAGTTGTGAATATCGTGTGAATATTGCGTGAATAATTTGTAAATTATCTATATAATATAATGATTGACCGATTCCTTGAGTAAAATTCAAACATAGCTTACAAAAATAAAACTCAAGCACAGATTGTTGAGAGCTGTTTAAAATATAGCCCTATCAAGACAACGCCTTTTTTATAAGGTCTATCCTGGATAGTATGCGCTGGAAGAGCAAATCCACTATGGTAATGGCTGCCATGGCTTCTACCACCACCACGGCGCGGGGAACTATTACGGGGTCATGCCTGCCCGTCAATACCAGCTGTGTGTTTTGCATATCATGCGTTACTGTCTTTTGCGGCATGCGAATGGAGGGCGTGGGTTTAAATGCTGCCCTGAATACGATGGGGAATCCCTCGCTTATCCCTCCGGTTATACCCCCCGAGTTGTTGGTGGGTTTGGTAAGCCCCCTGTCTGGATAGTAGACCAGCGTGTCATTGTTCTGTGAACCGGTGAGGTAAGCTGCTTCAAATCCTCTGCCGAATTCGATGCCCTTTACCGCGCCAATGGACATTATGGCTTTAGCAAGAGCTGCGTCGAGCTTGTCGAAGACCGGCTCTCCCACTCCGCTGGGCAGGCCCTGGATTACGCATTCCACGACCCCGCCTGCCGAGTCGCCCTTTTCCTTAAGCTGCTGGATATACTCTGCAGCCTTTTTCGCTGCTTCGCCGTCAGGCATGGCCAGGGGATTACGGTATATCTCGTTCTCATCAAAATTTTCCGGGTTGACTTTTATGGGGCCTATAGAGAGGGTGTAGGCTTGTATTCGCACTCCCAGTTGGGACAAAACTTTTTTGGCGATGGCGCCGGCGGCTACCCGGGCGGCTGTTTCCCTGCCTGAGGCGCGGCCACCGCCCCTGTAATCCCATATTCCGTATTTGTGATGATAGGTATAGTCGGCGTGGCCAGGGCGATATACATGTGCGACCTGGGAGTAGTCTTTTGAATGCTGGTCCTGATTGGCGATGATGAGGGATATGGGCGTACCCGTGGTTACGCCTTGGAACACGCCTGACAGTATTGTCACTTTGTCTTCTTCGCGCCGCGGTGTGGAGTAGGGGGATTGTCCCGGCTTTCGCCTGTCCAAATCCCTCTGTATATCCTCTTCACATAATGGAATGCCGGCCGGGCATCCGTCCACAACCACGCCCAGGGCTTTGCCATGGGACTCTCCCCAGGTGGTGACGGTGAAGTTCTTTCCGATGGTTGAACCTGACATATAGACCTCCTTGGCATTGAATTTTACAGAATTGTACCATTTTGGAGCCATGCTGTACAGCATCCCTTGATTAAATTGGTGGTGAATTAAGAGAAAAGATATGTTAAAATATACTGGAGAAGGGCGATAGGGATCACCGTTAATACGGGAGTAGTAGAGCGGAATGAGAGCAGAGCGGAATAACAAAGGGTAAGGGACTATTGAGCATATATAAACCTGAGAATGAATGGGCTGGAAGGAAGGAATGCGGTGATTGTTGGAACTGGTATAGATATCATCGAGGTTGAGCGGATAAAGAATGCGTGTGGCAAAACGCGCTTTTTAGAGAGGGTATTTACCGAAAGGGAACGGGAATACTTTAAAAGCCGTCGAAATAATCTATACACCATTGCCGGAAGCTTTGCGGCCAAAGAAGCTGTCATGAAGGCCCTGGGTACGGGCTTGGGTGGTGTGGGCTGGAAGGATATAGAGGTGCTTCACGGGACTGATGGCAGGCCATATGTGCAGCTTCATGGCAGGGCGGCCCATAGGTTGTCAAGCCTGGGCGGGAAAAGGATATGGATTTCCATATCACATATAAAGGAGCTGGCAGTAGCCCAGGCGGTTATCGAAACTGAGGAGGATGAACATGGTTGTCGTAACCCCATCCGAGATGAGGAAAATTGACCAGAGGGCTATTGAACAGTTTGGCATCCCAGGGATTGTGCTTATGGAAAATGCTGCCCTTAAAGTGGTGGAAGTGATAGAAAAGGTCTATTCGCTAAAAGAACGGGATAGGGTTGTTGTGCTGGCGGGTATGGGAAATAACGGGGGTGACGGCCTGGCCGTTGCCCGCCATATATTTTTGAAGGGCGTAAATGTGAAGGTTTTTCTGCTGGCACGGGAAGAGGCTGTATCGGGAGATGCAAGGGTCAATCTGGATATCGTCAAAAAGCTGGGGGTGCCCCTGTCCTTTGTACGGGACGAGAGCGATGTAGCAAAGCTTGAGGGGAGCTTGAAGAGCGTAACGCTTGTGCTTGACGCTATATTTGGTACAGGGCTTTCCAGGCCGGTTGAGGGGATTTTTGCAGAGGTGATCCAGCTGGTCAATCGCATGTTGGTTCCAGTTGTGTCTGTCGATATACCTTCTGGCGTCAATGGCGCAGATGGGCGCGTTATGGGGACGGCCATAAAGGCTATGAATACGGTAACATTTGGGTATCCAAAAAGGGGGCATCTGCTATACCCGGGCCGAAAATATACCGGAAAATTGCATGTTGTCCCCATAGGTTTGCCGCCTGATAGCGCCCAGGCTGTTGGAGCGCAGGGCTTTACACTGAGTGAAGATGAGGCGGCTGCGATGCTTCGAGAGCGGCCTGCCGAGGGACACAAGGGGACCTTTGGCAGGGTGGCCGTGGTGGCGGGTTCTACCGGCATGACGGGAGCCGCTTGCCTTGCCGCTATGGCAGCATTGCGCAGCGGAGCGGGGCTTGTCACTCTGGGGATACCGACCAGCCTAAATGATATTTTGGAGAACAAGCTGACCGAGGTTATGACCAGGCCGCTGGAGGACCATGGAACGGGGTGCCTGCAGGAGGAGGCATTGGATGATGTACTGGACTTAGTGAGGGATGCAGATGTTTTGGCCATAGGGCCAGGGCTGGGGAAAAGCGGTGCCGTGTTTGAAGTTTTAAGGAATATTTTAGGCAGGATTGATATATCCATAGTATTAGACGCAGATGGATTAAATCATATATCCCGGGATATTAGCCTGCTCAGTAAGCATGCAGGGCCTGTGGTGATTACGCCCCATCCTGGGGAGATGGCAAGGTTGACAGGCTTGAACGTTGCTCAAATTGTGGAGTCTCCTGTGGAGGTGGCACAAAGGTTCTCACAGGAAACAGGAGTGGTGGTATTGCTAAAGGGTGCCACTACGGTGGTGTGCCATCCGGATGGCAGAGTATACTTCAACACGACTGGGAATTCCGGGATGGCTACGGCGGGAAGCGGTGATGTTTTAACCGGCATCATTGCCGGATTTATTGCACAAGGGTATGAGCCTTTTGACGCGGCGGTATTGGGCGCGTTTGTCCATGGCTATGCAGGCGATTTGGCGGCTGATGCCCACGGTCAGGCAGGAATGGTGGCTGGGGATATACTTGAGGCCGTGCCGCTGGCACTTAAGAAGATGTATAATTTGCTGGCAGAGCATTGTAAAAGTTGGTCACATCGTATATAATACTGAATATAGTTATGGTGTATGTTAGCACATCAGCGTGAGGCCGACCATAAATCTTCCTGCTTTCCTGGATGAACATAGCTGACATTGTTTGTGGAGGCAGGGGGTAATTTTGTGCAGGTGGGAAGCTCCGGTTTTTGCTAGGGAGCAGTTAAGGTGGGAATCTTGAGTACATAATTTATAGGAGGTGCCCACTGTGGCTGAATTAAAGAAGATTTTGGTGAGCTTACCTGATAGCCTTTTGAGGGAAGTTGATGAGATTGTCGCGATTGAGAAGAGAAACAGGAGCGAATTTATTCGAGAAGCCATGAAACTTTACATCAGGGAGAGGCATAAGATGGAAATAAGGGAAAAGATGAAAAAGGGCTACGAAGAGATGGCAAAAATAAATGCCGAGTTGAGCAAGGTAGGATTTGAGTCCAGCAACGAGGCGTTGGCCACTTATGAAGCCCTTTTATCGGAGAGTGAATGATTAATTATGATAGTGAGAAGAGGAGAAATCTATTACGCTGACCTCAGCCCTGTAGTGGGCTCGGAGCAGGGCGGAGTGAGGCCGGTGCTCATAGTACAAAACGATATAGGAAACAAATACAGTCCCACCGTCATCGTGGCGGCCATCACTTCGCAGATTAACAAGGCCAAGCTTCCCACCCATGTGGAGCTTAGCGCATCCGAGTATGGGTTGCCCAAGGATTCGGTCATTTTGCTTGAGCAAATAAGGACAATTGATAAAAAGAGGTTGAGGGAAAAAATATGCACGCTGTCGCCCGAGGTTATGGAAAAGGTAAACGAGGCACTGCAGATAAGCCTGGGACTTATTGATCTGTAAAGCAGGATGGGGCGGGCGTTTAATTTTTTGATTGCCAATAAAGCTGATTGTGGAGCAGAAATAGCGGCTGTGGAATCTACTCTTATATATCTTATATACGAGAGGAGAGTACTACACTCGAAACAACAAAAGGATTAAAAAGGAGTACTGCATGAAGAAGCTGTATTTGCTGATAAAAGATTATGTGCTCATAGTGGTAGGCACGTTTTTGACTGCACTTGCATTCAACTTCTTTCTT
The DNA here is from genome assembly GCF_900115765.1 of Caldicoprobacter faecalis. Classification (NCBI taxonomy): domain Bacteria; kingdom Bacillati; phylum Bacillota; class Clostridia; order Caldicoprobacterales; family Caldicoprobacteraceae; genus Caldicoprobacter; species Caldicoprobacter faecalis. The sequence goes on from NZ_FOXR01000012.1 coordinate 56,418, forward strand.
ATACCGCACAAGATTGCTCCAGGGGGATTAAGCGGTATAGGCACGGTATTGTACTACCTTTTTGGGATTCCAGTGGGCGTTACCATGCTGCTTCTCAACGTGCCCATATTTATAATGGCCGTTAAAAAATTAGGTAAAGATTTTGGATTTAAGACGCTTTTGGCTACGGTATTGCTGTCGGCATTTATTGATCTTGTAAAGGTTCCCTCGCTTACGCATGATTCCATACTTGCTTCCATTTACGGCGGCGTGCTGATGGGCGTTGGTTTGGGACTTGTCTTCCAGGGCAACGCTACCACCGGGGGCACCGACCTGTTTGCCAAGATAGTGCACAAATTTTACCCTCTGGTGGGAGTGGGCTGGATACTCTTTGTCGTTGACTTTTTAGTTGTCTTGACGGCCGCCATCGTTTTTGGACCAAACCAGGCGCTTTATGCGCTGGTGTCTTTATACTTGAGCGCCCGCGTGATAGACGTGGTGCTGGAAGGCTTGGACTCAGCCAAGGCTTTTATCATCGTTTCTGACCATGCCGATGAGATAAGCCACAGGATTATGACCGAAATAGACAGAGGCGTCACCTTTTTAGAAGGTAGAGGGGCGTATACCATGCAAAGGAAAAATGTGATTTTATGCGTGGTGAATAGAGCACAGGTGGTACGGCTAAAGGCCATCGTAAACGAGGTGGATCCTTTAGCTTTCGTTTTGGTTACCGATGTGAGGGAAGTGATGGGTGAGGGCTTTTGATTGGGCCCAAAATGGATTTTGACAAGCCTGTTGGCTCCCTCGGACGTAAATACTACAATTCCAAGTTTTGCGGGGGGGGGGTTATCAAATGGCTAATGAGCGCAACGTTATGATTTGCGTGACGCGACAAAAGGCTTGCGAACGCTTAATAAAATTGGGAAAGCAGATTGTAAAAGGCTATACCGGTGCTAAACTATATGTAGTTCATGTGGAGAAAAATGGGGTAAATTTTCTGGGTAATCCCGATGAAGGGGAAGCCCTGGATTACCTGTTTCAGGTCTCCAAAGAGGCGGGGGCTGAGATGACAGTGCTTCGCTCTGACCGCGTGGTGGATACGCTGGTGGATTTTGCGAGAAAGAATAATGTTTCCATTGTGATTATGGGGGAATCGCCCGGTTCTCGAGGAGATGGCGATAGAAACATAATACAGGAGATGGAGAAGCGTTTGCCGGATTTGGAGCTGAGGGTTGTACCCCAAAGTTAGCGTTTGAACTTTTCCACAAGTTGTCTTACCCACAGCCTGTGAGGGCTTTCCACTATGGCCATAGGGTCAGACACCTCGCCTCTTGATTTTGGGAAAAGAAGGATTTTAGGCCCTTTTCGGGATTGATTTTCCCATACGTGGGTGTGGAACAAAACGTAGTCGATATATCCCTCTTTGTAAACGATGAGAGTAACCTCACCCCAGGTTTTGGGGAGTATATTTTTATAGTGTGCGTCTTCGATTATGGGTACCTGGATGGCCGGGGTTAAGCCCTGGGCGTTGGTCATAAACTTTTTTCCCAGCTCAGGGATTACTACAGCCGCCCCTTCAATAGGCCTTTCGGTAAACCCGTCCACCACCTGGGGTTGTATATACCCGTAATGAGGTTCATATGTAGGGTTTATTTGTGAAAATGCTTCAATATGATGCTTAAAATTTCCGTCATATAAGGAATAGCCGTTGCTTATCAATGAAACAATCACCACCATTATCACAACAATGGTCATCAAGGATTTGATCCGATCATACACAGCATTTCACCTCCACCATTCACATAAATATATATTCATCCTATCAGCCGTGATAGCACTCATCCCGTCAAACCTTCCCGGGTTTTGTGGCATTGGATTTTTTTGATTTTATGATCTGCATTGGAGGGGTTATTATGGATAATCATGGCAGGGGATTCAAGGGGGTTGTAGCCCTTTTATTAACAGCATTTCTGGGCGCATTCCTTTCCGGATGTTATTTGTTCCCCAAGGAAGAGGAGGTGTTGGCTCCGCCATTGATTGAACCCCCCGAAATTACCTATGACGTTATGGAGGTAAAGAGGGGGACTATAGAGAAAAAGATTACCGGCTCAGGGACCTTTGTTTCAGTTGAGCAGGGCAACATGTTTTTTAAGGCACGGGGTGGGCGCATAAAGGCCATCCATGTTAAGATAGGGGACAAGGTCAAGAAAGGCGATTTACTGGCTGAGCTCGATACCGCCGGATTGGAGTATGAAATTGAACAGCAGAAGCTGGTGCTTCGTAAAGCGCAGCTTCGATACAACCAGATCAAAGAGTCGGGGGGAGATAAATACTCCTTAGCGATAGCTGCCTGTGACATTGAACTGGCAAGACTCCAGTTAAAAAATCTGCAGCGCCAATTGGAAGAAGCCAAACTGGTGTCCACCATGGATGGCACTGTGGTCTACGTGGATAACCGGTTGGGGCAGGGCGATTACATAGATGCGTATTCCACCCTTGTAAAGATAGCCGATCCTACTAAGCTTCAGCTGCAGTATTCAGGCAGCAATCTTTCGGATTTTCAGGTGGGCATGAAGGTAGAGGTGAAGATACGCGATAAGGTGTATGAGGGCGAAGTGGTGATGACGCCAGCCACTGTCCCCGTCGATGCAGATGAGAGCCTTAAAAACGTAGTTCGTATAGAAGTGTCTAATCTACCCGAGGACGTCACCATGGGTGATACCGCTCAGTTTACGCTTACTTTGGATAGGCGTGAAAACGTCATAGTCCTTCCAAGAAACCTCGTGAGAAACTATATGGGCCGTAAGTATGTGTTGGTGCTGGAGAATGGTCTCAAGAAAGAGCGCGATGTTGAGGTGGGGCTGGAGACTCCTACTGAAGTGGAGATCATCAAGGGCCTTGAAGAGGGCGAGCAGGTAATTGTGAATTAAAGGGGGTCTAAGCCTTGATATTGATGGTACTCAGAAAGATGCTCAACAACAAGTGGATGGTCGTATGCCTGCTTATGGGTGCGGTGCTGGCAGTGGCCATGATAAGCAGTATACCCATTTATACAAATGGTGTGCTTCAACGGATGCTGACAAAGGATCTAGAACAATATCAGATATCCTCCGGGGTCTTCCCTGGGCAGTGCCTTGTACAGGCTAGCATATATTCGCATTATGACGCCAGCAACCGCATAAAGGCCTATCACATGATTGACAGAAAGGTAAAGCAGGAGCTCATTAGGGATGTGGGGCTTCCGGTCATGGCCGAGGCGGAGGACCTTGTGATCGATTATATGACCGCACTGCCTGAGGTTCAGAGGGAAGAGGAACCCAAAAAGCGGTTTGTCAAGATAGAGGCCATGTCAGGGCTGCAGGAGCACATAAAGATTGTTCACGGGCGCTTGTTCTCCAGCGAAAAGAAGGACGGCATCATTGAGGCCATTGTGACCGAAGAGGCGATGAAGAACCTGGACCTGCGGCTGGATGAGGTTTATGTGGTGAGCGATTTTATCAATCCTGAATCAGAGCCGTTTAGGATAAAGGTTGTTGGCGTGTTTACCATAAAGGAGCAGGTCGATCCTTATTGGTTTCAAGGCCTTTGGGCATTTAGAGAAAGTTTTCTGATAGACTATTCGCTGTTCTATAGGGAATTTATAGAGACGGAATTTTCTCTGCTGACAAAAGGCCAATGGTATTACGCTTTTGACTATTACAAGATAACCCTGGATAACATCGCCTCCATTGTGGATGCATACAAATCGCACAGCCGATGGTTTACCGACAAGAGGATAGACTTTAAGATGCCGGCAATTTCTATACTGGAACAGTATTATGAGCGGGAGAAACAGCTTAAGACCACGCTATGGGTTGTTCAGGTTCCCATCATGCTCATGTTGATCTTTTATGTATTCATGGTATCTCAGCTTATCGTTGAGCACGAGAAGAATGAAATTGCGGTTTTAAAGAGCAGGGGCGCAAGCGGCATACAGATCTTCTTGATATATTTGGTGGAGTCCATTATTTTGAGCGCTGTGGCTATTGCCATTGGGCCGCCTTTGGGGCTGCTGTTGTGCTCTTTATTAGGAGCGTCTAACGGATTTTTGGAATTTGTGCAGAGGACGGCTCTCCCTGTTCGTCTAAATACATCTGCCTATGTCTACTCCCTCTGGACGGTTTTAGTATTCATGGTTACCATGCTTATACCAGCTTCTCTGTCTTCGCGAACCACAATCGTGCAGTACAAGCAGAAGAAGGCGCGCACAGCGGTATTTATGCTGTGGAAGAAGTATTTTCTGGATGTCGTTCTTTTAGGCGTTGCTGGTTATGGGCTTTACAGCTACCAAATGCGCCAGCAGGCCCTAATGGTGAGCGGTGTCAGCGGTACTGACCTTGCCATAGATCCTCTTCTCTTTATCATTTCAACCCTGTTTATACTGGGTGCAGGCCTGGTTTTCTTGAGGATTTTCCCATATATGGTCAGGTTGATCTTCTGGCTGGGCAGAAAGGCTTGGTCTCCTGTACTGTATGCGGCTTTTATACAGGTGGGAAGGTCGAGCGGCCAGGACAGGTTTTTGATGCTGTTCATAATTCTTACTCTGTCTGTGGGCATTTTTAACGCTAATGCGGCGCGGACGCTCAATAACAATATTGAAGAGAAGATTCGATACAATATAGGCGCCGACATAGTGATTCAAGCCCACTGGGAGGATAATAAGCCGGATATAATGCCGACTGATCCGGCAGCCATGATGGGGATGTCGCAGCTTCCGGGGTTGGAGGAAGAGCCTGTGCAGTATATAGAGCCTCCTTTTCTTCCGTATACTGAGCTTTCGGGGGTGGAATTGGCAACTAAAGTGTTTAGAAAAGAAGGAGTAACGGTACAAACTGCCACGAGACAAAACGTGAATAGGGTCTATCTTATGGGTATAATACCCAACGAATTTGGGAAGGTGGCTTGGTTCCGCGACGATTTGCTGACTCCTCACTGGTACCATTATCTTAACCTGATGTCGCGCCATCCACAGGCGGCGCTGGTATCAACGTCATTTAAGAAAGATTTTGAGGTGCAGAAAGGTGATTCCCTGTGGATTACTTGGGGAAATCAGGGATATCTTGAGGTAGTCGTATATGAGTTTGTGGATTATTGGCCCACTTTCAACCCAAATATAACAGAGCCGATTCAAACCAGCTCTCCCTATCTTGTGGTGGCAAATCTACCCTATATACAGGCCAATATGGCGCTGGAGCCCTATGAGGTGTGGCTTAAGAAAGCGCCTGGAGCCACCAGCGAACAGATATATAAAGATATTGAAAATAAGAAGCTTCTGATAGAAAGGCTGGAGGATAGCAGCCAGCAAATCATAATAAAGAAAAATGATCCGATGCTGCAGGGCACCAACGGCACCTTGACGCTGGGATTCATAGTGACTATGGCTGTAAGCACAATCGGTTTTCTCATCTACTGGATTTTATCCATAAAGCAGAGGGTGCTTCAGTTTGGGATATTCAGGGCCATGGGGCTGTCGGTCAAAAAGATAATTGGGATGCTGGTGTGCGAGCAGGTGCTGATATCAGGGACGGCAATACTGGTTGGCATAATTATTGGCAGCATAGCGAGCGATCTGTTTGTACCGCTGCTTCAGATGGTGTACAGCGCGGCTCAGCAGGTACCGCCCTTCAAGGTAGCCGCTGCCCGGGAGGATTACATCAGGATTTATGCCGTCGTATTGATGATGCTTAGCATAGGGCTGTCGGTTTTGGGCTTCATAATATCCAGGATAAAAATACATCAGGCCATCAAGTTGGGTGAGGATTAAAGCGGTTTTTCCTTTTACGGCTATTATGATAGCGAAAAAGAAGTAGCTTTTTTGATAGTGGGGGAGGGTGTATACATAACCTATATTTGGAAGCATAAAACGATAGCGTTGTGAAAGGTTTACATTGAGCGTTAGAATTTTTTTGGAGGAATATGAAATAGTGGTATAAGGTACTGTCCCCAACGATATACAAAACTGATTAATGCAGTGGTTAACGTTCTTTGTACGCGACACAGCAAGTTTTTCTTTTCGTTTTTAGTGAAATGGCACTCGATGATTAACTCGATAATTAAAAGATTCTACGGTCCTGGTTAGGAAAGTATAGGCTTTTATAATGTAACGCTTAACTACGGTGTTGTAAGGTCAATTTGTTATATGCATAATTTTGCTGAAAGGATGATGTCACTTGTTATATAAGAAAGATTGGGAGCTAACAAAATTGGAGTATGAAAAATGGTGGAATAAGGAGACTAAAAAGCCGCTTCTGAGCATCACTGTGTCTAAAGAAAAATATAAGGGTAAGACGTATAAATGGGATGGCTGGGATCTGCTGAGGGAAAAGGATAATCCCGAAAAGGCAGTAGATAACTTTGAAAGAAGGGCACAAGACATTTTGTACTTAGGAGGGGCATATCCCAATCTGTGGCTTAACCTTGGTCCAGGAGTATTGGCGGCTTATATTACCGGTTTTTTAAAATTTACGGGTGATACCGCATGGTTTGAGCATCCCATGGAATGGGATGATATAGAAAAATTGCTTGACTCTCTAGATGAAAACAATGAGTGGTGGCTTTATACTAAAAGGCTTGCGCATTTGATAGGGGGAAAAAGCCAGGGTAAGTTTGTGCCAGGAATGACCGATATAGGAGGAATAGCCGATGTTTTGGCCTCTTTAAGAGGTACAGAAAATCTTTTAATAGACCTCATAGAGCGGCTTGAACTAGTTGTGATGGCAATGGATAAAATTTTGGAGCTATGGCATTATGTATATGATGAAATTGATGGCATATTATCACAGTATATGGAAGGGACTTCTGCCTGGATGGGGTTGTGGTGCCCCAGGAGATGGTATCCAATACAGTGCGATTTTTCAGCAATGATATCCCCCAAGATGTTTGAAAGGTTTGTGGCTCCCTATTTGAAGGAACAGGCTTGTCGGCTTGACCATACCATATACCATTTGGATGGCCCGGGAGAGATTCCCCATGTTGATATGTTGTTGGACATAGAGGAGATAGACGGTATACAATGGGTCCCCGGTGCTGGCAACCCAAATGTGATTTCCGAGGCATGGCTTAAATTGTACGAGAGAATCCAGAAGAAGGGCAAATTGTTGGTTTTAAATTGTGACTCAATTACCCTTGATAAGATACAATGGCTTTTTGAAAGGATTTCGCCTGAAGGCGTTTATGTATCAGGACATTGTGATAGTGAAGATGAGGCTTATGAAATTTTGGAGTGGAGAGAGAGGATTTGATAGCCGGAGAGTTTTATGTTCACAAAAACATTGTTCTATAAAATATCAAATTTAAAAAAATGAATACCTGGTTTTTCAGGACCCGGAAGTTAGGGAAGTTATTGCGCAGGAAAATATTAAAATTATCTCTTGGAAAGATTTGCGCGATTTGCAGCGCAAACATAAATAAAAGCAATGTTGAGAAAGGGGAGCCTTTATTATGGATATTACACAAGTTTATGAAATTTTCCGCGAGACATATTATCGAAGGTATTATGATGTGTATCCCAAGATAGTGCCTGCTGACAGTGAAAGCGTTGTCAAAATCGTTCCATTGTATGCCCACTGCAAGTTCGAGGCAGACTTAGAGTATGTCGTTAAAATAATACCTATGGATAGCTACCATGCACAGAAGGGCGGAGAACAATATTATACTAGGGTGATAAAGCCGTCCAATGGAATGCTTGAAGTGAGGCATTGTTTTGCGGGCGAGCAGGAACATGTCCTTTTGATATCCGTCCGCTTGAATGAAGAGGAGAAGGAAATCGGCGCATTTTCTGTATACTCTTTGAAGGAAGATCTATTTCGTCGGCGTCCTTATAAGGGTGATTTACATATACACAGCAATTTGTCGGATGGCAAGGAATCTCCGGAGTATGTAGCGGCGGCCTGTAGAAGAATCGGTTTGGATTTCATGGCGGTAACTGATCATCGAGCTTATCAGCCTTCTATCCGAGCCAGGGAAGCCTTCAAAGATGTGGATATCGACCTTAAAATATTCCCGGGAGAAGAAATCCATTTGCCTGATGTTGAGGTACATATAGTCAACTTTGGAGGAAGTTTTAGTATCAGCCAACTGGTGCAGGAAAATGAAGATAAATATAGGGCTGAGGTTGAGGCCATTGCAAATAGTATAGAGGATGTCCCGGCTGGAGTAAACAAATTTGAGTACGCAGCTTGTGTATGGGGGTTTGAAAAAATCAGGGAAAGCGGCGGACTGGGCATATTCTGCCATCCATACTGGGTGGTTGGCAGGCGTTACAACATATCACCGGTATTTACAGAGTACATGTTGGAAAAGCACCCCTTTGATGCTTTTGAACTTCTAGGAATAGGCGGGCTTCAAGTTGATTCCAACATGCTGCAGGTGGCTCATTACAATGAGCAGCGTGCGAAGGGCAATAAAATAGCCATTGTGGGATGTAGCGATGCTCATGGCTGTGAGCGTGATGTAGCATTTGGATGGATATACACCATAGTCTTCTCTGAGGGGCTGGAACTGGATGATATAAAGGAATCTATAAAGAATTACTACAGCGTAGCGGTAGAAAAGCTGCCTGATTGTCCGGCGAGGGTTTTTGGACCTTTAAGGCTGGTCAAGTACGCTCTTTTCCTTTTGCGAGAAATATTTCCTAAACATGATGAGCTGTGTTATGAAGAAGGGGACCTGATGCTGAGGTATATAAGAGGAGAGAAGGATGCAGCCCAAAGGCTGAAGATGGTAAAGGGCCAGACTTATGAACTGATGGACCATTACTGGGCGAAGTAAAGTTAAATTTTGTGGTTCAATTTGCTGCTCAAAACTAAAGCCGCAATGATGAAATATTGTCTGAGTGATAGCAAATATACATTGCTTCAGAGCAGCTGAGGAGTCGTCTGCTATTTGAAAGTTCATCAATGAGGAGCGTGAACCACCTACAAGCTTTTTATAAAGCTACCGCCTATACAGGTGAGAGCAGTTTATAATGGTAAGGCCACTGGTACTGGTATACATTGGCATTGATGTTCTTCCTACTCATTATCGATTATTATGCCTATCATCATGGAGTACCTGATCTATTACGATTACCAGGGCCAGTATGAACGCGTAATCCTCGTCATCTGCAATATCTACACCGTAGGTGTCTCCAAAGGACAGCCACCGCTTGGATACCTGTGCCACTTGCCTGCCGTTTTTGAGGATTGAGAAGTCCATACCCCAAAAATTGCCCTGGATGGTGTAGTTTCCGTACATACTCCAGATACTAAACCGCGGCTTAAAAAAGGTAAAATCCTTTTTTACTGTTGCTACGGCTTGGCCTGACTTGTATATGGTATATTCGGGCAGGAGCCGTAGCAATTTTTGTTCGATGTAAAACAGCTCTTGACCCTGCATGTCGTAGATCCTCAGCTTATCCCCCAGGGCAAACACCTTGCCTTTTACTACAAAGCGGTCATTCCCCTCGTCATCCTTAATGACGAAGTTGTCTCCAAACGAAAATATTTTCTGTTTGACTAAAAATCGCATTTTAAAGCTCCTTTCTTAAATTTTTTAGTATTGAGTGCATATTTGGCTTATTGAGAGGTTTCGAAAAACAAATCGTTATAGATTGTTAATGTTTTTGTGAACGTTAATATTAATTGGCGGAATAATTATTCGATAATATAAATATAAGCTTTACAGGCTATTTTAATACCGCTTTACATCATCAAAGCCACAAAATAATGTTCATTGGGTCAAACCGGCTTCAGTATGCTGACTGTTGATTATGGGGAGGGTAAAATAGATGGTGGTGCCTTGCCCTTTGACACTCTCTGCCCATATCCTGCCGCCGTGCTCCTCGATTATGTGCTTGCATATTGCCAGGCCCAACCCGATGCCTCCGTAATTCTGCGAGCGGGATTTCTCTCCACGGTAAAAGCTTTCGAATATATGGGGGAGGTCTTCGGGGGAAATGCCCTCTCCATTATCCTTGACGAAAACTTCAAGGAAAGTCCCTGAAACCCTGGCACCTATTATAATTTGCCCATCATTTGGTATGTACCGCCTGGAATTTTCAACTATGTTGTCTATAACCTGCGATATTCTTTTGCTATCTGCTTTGACATACACCTCGGGTAATGGGCGATGCACTACGAGCTGGAATGAGCTGTTTTTGGCCTCAACCTCAATGGGCGAGAGTATCTCTTCCAGCATTATCCTGCTGTTTTGCACCTTGAAATCCATATGCAGTTTTCCTAGCTCAATCTGTGAAAAGTGGAAAAGGTCGTCTATCAGGCGGTCAAGCTTGTCTGTTTTGTCTTTTATTATGCTGAGATACCGGTTGAATTTTTCTGGATCCCGCGCTAACCCGTCCTGTAGCGCTTCCACATATCCTTTAATGGAAGCAATGGGGGTGCGCAGGTCATGGGATATGCTGGCGATGATGGCCTTACGGGAATTCTCATACATGTTTTGTTTTTCCAGGGATTCCTTTAGCTTGCGCCTCATCAGCTCAAAGGCTTGACATAGGCGTCCCAGCTCATCGTTTTTGTTGTATACTATAGTGAAATCGAGATTACCCTGGGATATGTTTTGTATGGCTGAATTCAGTTCGCTTAAAGGCACCAGGATGCTTCGCGAGATAAGCCAGGACAGCAGGATTATCAGTATCACGAGGGATGTCAGGCCCAGCATATAGCTTCCGCCTATATACAGAATCACTTTATGAAGCACTTTTGGAGGGAGCATATCCAGGTCATACTGGATTATTATGCTGCCCACTACTTTATCGTCGATCTTGACAGGGAAAGAGTACTGGTTCATGCCGTTTATGTCTTCTTCTAGATTTAAAGCAAAGCCGTCGGAGATCTTTACTTTGAGAATTCTGTTGTCGAGAGAGCCCTCCCTGTCTTCCGAGTCAAAGAGCAGCCGCCCGGAGCTGTCGATGACCTGCAACCTGCAGCCCGTTTCCCTGAGAACCGGGCTTACAATTGCATAAAATTGGTCATAATTCTGGATATTGAAATAGTTTTGTGTAACCAGATCTATAATTTTTTGGAACCTTAACTCTATCTTGGAAAACCTGATTATTTCGGGATCGGTCTTTATGTTTACGGTGGCCAGGTTTATAAATATTAGAGTGATGATGACAGGTATGGTTATAATGCTTAGAAAGGATAATATCAACTTTGTGCGGAAAGTGAACCTCATGTGTCCCCTCCTGTAAATTTGTAACCCACACCCCATACAGTTTGTATGTACACGGGGTTTGAGGGATCTTTCTCGATTTTTTCCCTTATCTTGCTTATGTGGACAGTAACGGTATTTATATCCCCGTATTCGTTATAACCCCATACGTGCTTGAATATCTCTTCTCGGGTAAACACCTGGTTGGGATGTAAGGCCAAAAACCTTAAGATTTCAAACTCCTTTGTGGACAAAGATACAGGTCGGCCTTCTACATATACGGTATGGCCGTTGAGGTCGATGAGTAGGTCATGGAATGACAGGACTTCAGCCTTCCTTGGGGCATATGTAAATTGCCTGTAGCGCCTCAACTGAGCTTTGACCCGTGCAACCAGCTCCTTTGGGCTAAAAGGTTTGGTTACATAGTCATCGGCTCCCAGACCCAGGCCCAGTATCTTGTCGGCATCGCTTTTTTTGGCGCTTAACATGATTATGGGAATGGCGGATTTGGCTCGTATGGCCTTGCACACTTCCATGCCGTCCAGCTTTGGCAGCATTATGTCCAAAATGGCTACATCAGGCTGGTGTTTATCGTATTTTTCAAGAGCCTCCTGACCGTCAAAGGCCAGTATGACGTTGAAGCCGTCCAGTTCAAGATAATCCCTCACCAGCTCTGCAATTTCCTTTTCATCATCCACAACCAGTACGGTTTCCCTGTGCATGCCCTTTCCCCCATCCCCCTGAAGGATTTATTATATTTTATCACATTTTGAGCACATTTTGGTTGGCGAACGTAAACAAAAGCACATATATTTTGTATATTGATTTTCTGAATACATTGTGTCATAATAATGAAGGAGCTGAGCGTTGACAGGGTGTGGTTTTATTGTTCCGGCGTTTTATGGAGCAAGCGCTGTTGGAGGCTCAAAAGGCGTACGATATGAATGAAGTCCCCATAGGTGCTGTTGTAGTGAAGGATGGGGAAATCATAGCCAGGGGACATAACCTCAGGGAAACCGGTAGAGACCCCACCCTCCATGCGGAGATGGTTGCCATAAGGGAGGCAGCTCGGTATCTGGGCGGGTGGAGGTTGACAGGATGTGAATTATATGTTACTATAGAACCCTGTCCGATGTGCGCAGGGGCTATTATACAGGCCAGGATCCAAAGGGTTGTGTTTGGTGCAATGGATCCCAAGGCAGGTTGTGCCGGCAGCCTGTATAACCTTCTCCAGGACCCGCGGTTTAATCACCAGGTAGAAGTAGTGGGCGGTGTAATGGAGGAGGAATGCAGGCGGATAATGCAGGACTTTTTCAGAAAAAAGAGAGAAAAATGACGTGGAGAGATGGCCGAGTGGTTGAAGGCGCACGACTCGAAATCGTGTGTGCGTGATGAGCGCACCGTGGGTTCGAATCCCACTCTCTCCGCCAGAAAAAAGCACCTCGCTTTAAGCCAGGAGGTGCTCTTTTATAAATTTTTGTGAGTTGGCGGCTTATTATGTAGCTTATTTATAAAGTTGTTGGCTGATTTATATTTAAAATGGATATGGGAAGTGTCTAAGCCAGAATTGATAGAAGTAGGTTATTTTATGCGCTTTAAGTTGAGTCGCCTTTTCAATCTTTCCAGAGCGCTGATGTTTTCATCCAGGAGGGGTTTTACGAATTTCTCGTTCCTTTCCTTTTTGAACGCCTCCAGCTCTTCGGGGGTCATATCCTTTATGACCTCTTCCAACGTTCGCACCTTTATCCCTTGTTTTTCCAATTCTTCATGTTCGATTTTCCTTATTTCATCCGATTCCTTTTTCATAGCATCCAGCAGGGCTTCCATGGCTTCCTCGAAAGTATCATGCTCAGATAGTATCATCGCTCCGGTCAAAATATGTAACGCTATTTTTTAGCTTTTGATGGCAAAGCAGCGTGACTTAAAAAGCACATGCATGCATAGGTATAAAGTTGTAGTAGACAGACGTGGTGGTGCGATAGTAAACAGCATGACAAATATAAAAGCCTTCTTGCCGCTCACCCGACAAGAAGGCTATCATTCGCTCATCCGACCACCTCCTTATCGATGTTGGCTTTACCACCTTACAGCCTCCTGGCTGCAGGTTGGTGCAGGGTCATCGAGCCAACTCTCTACCCTGACTCTTGATAAGGCGGTTAATTTTTACAGGTTAACCTTGGACTATATTAACACATGTAAACGTATTATGCAACCAAAAATTTCAAAAATTATATTGAGATTATTGAGATCAAGTCCAAATTTTTGTGTAAAATTCCCTCTGGCTAGAATCAGGTTAAATTATCACCACTGATCTTTAAATTTTACTGCTTCCGGCTTCTTTTAGGTCAAGGATTCGCTATCGCCGGGCTGCGCCCGTCCTTGACCTAAAAGAGCCTCCAGCAGTCTTAT
>NZ_FOXR01000019.1:0-42667 GCF_900115765.1 Caldicoprobacter faecalis
AAATTATCTCTGTAATATTTTTTAAAACCCATAGTTGACATTTTTACTGAATAAAATTATCCTTTTTGAGGTGACATTTTCACAGACTATTGACACGGATTATATTTTTAACTTACAATTATTGTTACGTTATATGTGTAAATGATTTATGCTTTTCAAATTTGACGTCTTGCTTTAATTTACCGCAAAAATTGTGGTATAATAATTATAAATTCCTTTTTCCATTCTATTTGTCAATTTATGAATCATTTTAGACTATTTTTAAGAGGAGAGGTGATGAAGTAGATGCAGAAAGCAGACAGAAGGGAGATAGCACTAAAACGAGCACAGGAACTCAAAGGAAAAATCAGAGATTATATCGAAGCAAAAGCAAAAATCCCAAAAGGGCTGGAAATGCAAAGCCGGTTTGAAGAGAACAAACGAAAGCTGCTTAAGATATTAAACGCTGCTGAAGATAACTGGAATGATTGGCATTGGCAGCTTAAAAACATGATCAAAGACGTGGACGTTCTAAGCCAATTTATAGAATTGGACGAAGAAGACAAAAGGATATTCAAAAAACTCTCCAGCCTTTACCGATGGGCCGTTTCACCCTATTATGCCAGCCTCATGGATGCCAAGGACCCATTTGACCCAATCAGATTGATGGGCCTTCCCTCGGCAGCTGAGCTGGTCTACGACATCGGAGAGATGGACCCCATGCGCGAAGAGTACACCAATCCTGCCGGCTGCATTACACGGCGTTATCCTGATAGATTGATAATAAACGTCACAAACCGATGTGCTAACTTCTGCCGTTTTTGCCAGCGGCGCCGTAACATCGGGCAGATGGACAGAAATCAGCCCAAATCCGTGATACAGGAATCAATAGAATATATAAAACAAAATCCTGAAATCCGGGATGTTCTAATAACAGGCGGTGATGCCCTGCTGCTTGAAGACCATGAGTTGGAATGGATCATCAGCCAGGTGAGGGCCATACCCCACGTTGAGATAATCCGCATAGGCACCAGAAGCCTTGTAACTTTACCCATGCGAATCACGCCCCAACTGTGTAAAATGCTAAAGAAATATCATCCTATTTATGTAAATACTCATTTTAACCACCCCAAGGAAGTTACGGAGGATGCAAAACGAGCGGCAGAAATGTTAGCCGACAGCGGGATACCCATTGGTAACCAGATGGTACTCCTAAACGGAGTAAACAACGATAAACACGTAGTCATGTGCCTAAATCATGAACTGTTGAAGATACGGATTAAACCCTACTACATCTTCCATCCGAAACAGGTGAGGGGCACCATGCATTTCCAGTGCTCCATCGACGAAGGGATGGAGATCATGGAGTACCTCAGAGGAAATACTTCAGGCCTGGCCATTCCAACCTATATAGTCAACGCCCCCGGCGGTTTGGGGAAAACTCCCATATTGCCCACCTATCTCATCTCACGGGGACCTGGTTATGTAGTATTACGCACATGGGAGGGCGAAATCGTAAAATGTAGAAATTTACCTTCCAAGGACATCAAAACTATTATAAAAGAAAGCAAACAGCAGGGACAAAGCAAAGGAGTAGCCGGCTGATGCCGGTTATTCCGCACTTCTCCGCTGTTTACAGCCTTACTATCTCCATTTTCACGTATGCCATACAATTTATAACTTTAAAAATAAATTATTAAAGCGTACCATATCAACAATAAGTATAAAAATTATATGATTGTTAAAATTTTCGAACATTAGGAAACATAATAGGATGCCATAGCGCTTTTACGGCAAAATCAAAGCTTGAAAAGTTAATTATACACTGTGTTATAAGTAATTGGTACAATAAAATAAAAGCTAGATTGTAACCACAATTTGCACCGCAATTTATATATAAAAGGAATTTTCCCTATTATGCACAACAGCCACATATGGACTTCAAATTTTAAGTATAAAACCAGAAAGGAGCATTAAAATGACAGATTGGCTATCCCAACACAACCTCACCTTAATTGGAATGGTCTCCAGCATAGTGGCCGGATTGGGCACCGGAATAGGAGCCATACCAGTTTTCTTCACGCGAAAGATCTCCGATAAAACCATAAACGGGATGCTGGGATTTGCAGCGGGGGTGATGCTGGCTGCCACATCCTTCAGCCTGGTGGTACCCGCCATAGAAAAGAGCGGCGGAGGCATCAAGGGAGCGGCTACCGCTTTGATAGGCATTATACTGGGCGGCCTGTTCCTGGATTACATAGACAAGGCCCTGCCACACTTTCACACGGTGGCAGGCATGGAGGGCAGGAAAAAAAATTTGAGCCGGATATGGCTGTTCATAATCGCCATCACGATACACAATTTTCCAGAAGGGCTGGCGGTAGGTGCAGGATTTGGCGATTTTGACTATGCCAACGGATTTGCCCTCACCATAGGGATCGGCATACAGAATATGCCTGAAGGATTGGCCGTAGCCATGGCTCTGGCCACCCAGGAAAACTCCTCACTAGGCAAGGCCTTTTGGGTGGCACTTCTGACAGGACTGGTAGAACCCGTAGGCGCAATCGTGGGCTTGGCGCTGACCCAGCTGGCACGGCCCATCTTGCCGCTTACATTGGCATTTGCAGCCGGCGCCATGCTGTTTGTAATCAGCGATGAAATCATACCTGAGACCCACAAGCGAGGTTCACAGAGGATTGCCACGTACGGTGTGCTTATAGGTTTTGCCGTCATGTTGATTTTGGACACTCTTATAGGATAAAGTAGAAGTTGATTTTTTACTTTTGCACTACTAGAGGTGAACCCTGGATGGTGATCGGCGTGTGCAAAATAAACCTCCTCATAGGCGAAGCGTTTTCATTAAAAGAAAAAAGGCGCATACTCAAAAGCCTCATAGAGCGCCTCAAAAGCCGGTTCAACGCCTCAATCGCAGAGATAGGGCTAAATGACAAATGGCAAAGCGCCGTCATCGGTATAGCATGCGTCTCCAACGAAGGAGGGCACATAGACAGCACGCTGGCCAGCATCATAGAATTTGTTGAAAATGACGGCCGGGTCATCATAACTGATTACAACACCGAAAAGATATACGTATAAGTTATTTATCATCTGCCCGCGCCACCACAACGCGGAAACCCTCTACCTTGATCACCCTCACTCTTGTGCCTTTGGGGATAAATTCTCCTTCGGTGACCACATCCACCCTGCGGTCGCCTATCTGGGCCGTTCCAGATGGTCGAAGCATGGACAGAGCAACCCCTTCCATACCCACCAAGCTCTCTTCAGGCTGAACGCTGGTATAGCCCTGCTCCTTGTCCAGCCTGGAATGGAGCAGTAACGTGCGGGATATTTTTCCTCCTTTTGTCGCCGAGCGATAAGCCCATACGAGAAGAGATACGATGACCAACAGCACGGCAGCTATGATGCCCACCAACACAGGCGGTGACACTACGCGGGAGGCAACCACTATACCCAACAGCAGAGATATGATGCCCAGCGTGCCCGCTATGCCAAACCCTGGCACCATAAATTCAATGGCCACCAGTACAGCCCCCAGTATAAATAGCAGCGCCATCAACCATTCCAGGTACTCAAACACCTCTATCAAGGCCATGGCCAACTCCCCTTTTTAAACTCTCTTTTTCAACCCTTTCTCCTCACCGCAATGCTGCAAGGCCGTAACCCTGCTCCCACTCGGCTTTTTACCCTGGTTGCACTCCCACTTTCAGATTTTATCGAAAATTTCTACAGCTGCTGATCAGATGTTTTTCATTATTATGCTCTCGACTATGTCGGCAACATCCTCACACACATCGCAGCAATTTTCGAAACATTCAAACACCTGCGTCCAGGCTATGATTTCTATCGGGTCCTGTGACTCGACATAAAGCCTTCTCAAAGCAGCGGTATACAGCCTATCCCCTTCTTCTTCCATATCATTTAACTCCACGATGTATTTGTGAATAGTGGTAGATTTACGGAAATTCGGAAACTCGAGCATCAATTCCTTTAATGTTGCCGTACACCTTGATATTATCTTTACAAATTCAAAGCTCTCATGCCGTATAGATTTTATATTGTACATGTAAAGGCGCATCAATATCTCTTCAATCGAGTCCACCACGTTGTCAATCTGCTCTACCAGCCGAATTATGTCTTCCCGCTCTATGGGCGGCAAAAATTCCTTAAGCAGATGGCGCATCATCTCGTGCTTTTCAGCATCGGCGGTATGTTCTATGTTGTGAATTTCGGTGATCTTACGTGAAAGCCCTTCAATTTTGTAGTTGTCGATAGTGCTTTGCAGCATTTGAGATGCATCATAAGCATGCTCGGCCATTTTTTTGAATACTTCATAATAGTTGTAACCTTTTCTCCCTAACATCTGGACCTCCTACTTTTTTATATATTTTTTTATTTCATATTTATTCCTGTACTCAGTAAAATGTCCTCGCTCACATCGACATCAAAAGAACGATATGAAGAGCTTGGCCATCAAGAAGCCAATCAGGCCGCAACCCGGAAAGGTTAAAATCCAGGTCAACACCATATCCTGCACCACCGACCAGTTTACCGAAGAGATGCGTTTTGCCGACCCCACACCCATGATAGCCGTGGTCTTGGTATGCGTGGTGCTCACCGGGAAACCTACTAACGAGGATAAAAGAAGGCACACAGCCGCAGCCAAATCAGCCGCAAAGCCCTGATATTTCTCCAGCTTCACCATATCCATACCTACTGATTTAATGATCCTGTAACCTCCCACCGAGGTTCCCAGCGCCATAACAAGGGAACACATCACTATCAGCCATAAGGGGATTTGAAACTGGCCAGCCTCAGCCTGTCCTTTTACCAGGAACATCCCCAGCAAAAATACGCTCATAAACTTTTGCCCATCCTGTGCGCCGTGCATAAATCCCATGGCAGCCGCGCCGAATATCTGAGCATTTCGGAAAAAGCCCAGCGTTTTTCGCCTGTCAACCCTCTTGAATAAAAGCTCCACAAGCTTAACCGTTACAAAACCCAGGATAAATCCCAGAAATGTAGACAGCACAAGGCCGTAAAGGACCTTCACCCACTCAGCGCCGTTTATGCCTGCAAATCCACCTTGAAGCGCTATTGCAGCGCCCGACAGACCGGCTATAAGGGCATGGCTTTCGCTGGTGGGTATCCCAAACCACCAAGCTGCGGTAGCCCACGTCACTATTGCAAACAAAGCGGCGCACAGCGCCACCAGCGCTGTATGGGTATCCCCGCGGAAATCCACCATATTGTATACCGTCATGGCAACAGAATTGTTTATGATGGTCATCACAAACACGCCCAAAAAATTGAATACAGTGGCCAACAGTACCGCCCAGCGCGGGCTCAAAGACCGGGTAGAAATGCAAGTGGCAATAGCATTGGGTGCATCGGTCCAGCCGTTGACCAGTATGACCGACAAGGTCAACAGAGTTGTTACAAAGAGTGCAGGGATTGTAAAGAGCTGCTCTAAAAATTCGACGAATGAAACCGCCATTCTCCTCTTCCTTCCGCTGTATAAATTTTTACAGCCATAAAAACATAATCAATCTACATACAATATCAGCAAATGCTATACATTAACACACACTAAAAGGTACAAGCACAAAATACCCTCATAATAGTATCATATTCTCCTCGGGAGTGCAACAGTTTTAATTTATCCCCAAATTTTAACATAAATCGCGTTTCTAGCCAATGTTAAAAGCCTTGCAGAGTGCATCTACAGGGCTTTCATAAAGCCTTACCTCTATCCTCATCTGGTCATTACCACTACAGGCAAAATGACTGCTGTGGCCACCAGAATTATCATCCCCACCGCCGCCAGTTTATTTTTATCTTCCCAGCAATACTTCGCATAGCTCAGGCTATACCCGCAGCAAATGAGTATAAAAATTGCGATAACGTACCTCATTTGTCCTCCTCTGCATACTTTATTTTAGAGCTATAAATCATAGTACCTGTACGCCTTATCTTGAAATCTACTTCTGTATATATTTTTGCGTCCTTGTAACGGCTATTCCAGTCATAAGCCTCCCATTCCTGTATGGTTGCAAACTTCTTTACAGCGGTATGACCAAAATGAAACACATCGCAGTTAAGCTGCTGTGTCTTCTCTATCGTCTTGTCAAGTTCTCTCTTTATAAACCTCTCAAATGCCCTTTCTATTATCGGCAACATTTCGGGAGTTTCATAGTGAATTCCGCTCTGGATGCTGTGTATATCCCCTTCAAGGTATAGCTTTAATTTAACAAAAGGCTTTTCGCCCTCAAACCACACCTTTACATCAGGCCGTCTTGCCTCCCTCACCTCAAGGTCCACATTGAGCTCCGGGCGTTTGGGGTCCGGAATGGTGTACGTACCTTTCTTGAAATTCCCCTTTGCCATTGCTAACAGCCGACTCTCATGCCCTGTAAGCTTACCCACCATTCTGTCACCGTTAAACACCGCCAAACCCAAAAGCTCAACCTTGCTTCCTTTTTTTCGCGGCACATCCCCTGCATAGTAGTCTCCTGGTATATTGTATTTGGTATCCCATTTAGGCCCTTTTTCTATAAAGTTTTCACCTTTGTTCACCGCCGCCAGGACGGCTATAGGCTGATGGTAAGTGGATGTCATGCAGTCATGCAGGTCATACAAGGTAAGGTCTGCAAACAGCCCCGTCTCCTGAGCCTGTTTTATCAAATTTTCGCACATCCTGGTTATGTCGCTTCCACCAAACGGCTCCAGCAGCTCAACAAACTCGGCTGCGCTTTCCTTTGCTATCAGCAGACGGGTGCTGTACCTGATGGAACTATTCCTGACGATGGGAGCCAGGAATTCCCCCACCAGCCCTGCTTTTGCAATGTCTTCCGAAATAACGATAAACTGGGCATGCATAAAGTTGAGCGTCCTGGGTATGCTTGTATTGGCCAGTTCCAGCGCCGCATTGAAGGAAGGCGCATCAATGGTCAACGTCTTATAGCTCAAACCACCGCCGGGTGATTCGCCACCACTTCCTCCCTGCGCTCCACCGGCCTCAAATGCTGGAAATTTGAAGGTGACCCTGAACTTATCCGATATCCCCCTATCTATGCCTATCAATAAAATATAGGCTGCATCATTGACATCTCTAGCATCATAACAGCCTGTAAGCATAAATAACATCACAAAGAGCAACAACATCGAAAATATCCTCTTCATATTTATGCACCCTTCTTTTTGCTCAATGCTGCCATAGCCAAAGCGATAGCGGGTAACACATAAAATACCACCCATCCAAATTCTCTCAAATATCTTATGTAAAACTGTACCAGTTCCACAATGTTTGAAGGAATCAGAGATAGAGTAAGGAGTATAACCGGAAAAGGAATTATAATGGGCCTTAAATCATCTATTTTGAATAAATGAGAGTATATAAGCAACACCATGTAAAACAGCAAAGGTATGGCTATCAGAGTACTTATATTCCAAATAAAGAGGAACAGCGACTCCACCCTCTGAAAAAACGCTCCATAGTGAATTAGGGAAGCCACCGCATACAACGGCGCAGTAAGCTCCTTGCCAAAAGGATACGTAAAGATCAAAGTTAAGCCCAGCTGCATTATAAACAAAAGGGCAGCTGCAATAATTAGACTTGTATATCCCACCTTCCTTACATCCTCTATCCTGTGCAGCGATTTGGCGAATATGGCAACAAGGGTTATTTCACCGTATATTGAGCTCCTCAAAAATCCCTGGACAAGAGTATTTTTCAACCCATACCCGAGCAGCGGATAAATCCGATAAAACCGAAAGAAGCTCGATGCAAGCAATAACAATATTATAAATCCCGCCAGCATCACATAACCTGCCAGCTTTGAATACCTGGCTATATTCTCCAGCCCTATAAAGCTTAAAATGACCGCAGTTACAATCAGCGAACCTATCAAATAGACTGGCGGGGTTTTGAGAAATACGTATATCTTTATTATTTCAACATACTCTCTTAAATTCATTGCAGCAGAAAACAGCAATACAACAGCCAGAAGAAAAGAAAACACAAAGCCGATATACCTGCCAAACACGGCATCGTATATCTCCATTATATTTTTCCCAGGAAAGCGTTTAAGCAAAAAATACACAACGGTAAAGCCACCGGCTGCAACCGCCGCACTTATCAAAACCATATACCATCCGGCTGTTCCCACTTTTCTCACTATTATGTTGGGGTCAGTGAAAAATTCCTTTGCCATACAGGCGATTACCAGGACAGCAATGGCTTCTTTATTTCCGAATTTACCTTGTTCTACCAATTGTTATTCACCCCTTTTGTGGTACAACCCGCTTCTTCTGCTCACTGTATCCAGATAATTTCCTGTTACCGGCTGTTTGTACAGGGGTTTTCTCACAATTAAATCACTGCTGCGCCTGGTTTTTGGCGTAAAAGGCGCCAAAAACGGCACTCCAAATGACTTCATGCTGCAGGTCAAAGCCAGCAAAATGGTCAAGCCAACTGAAATGCCGTAAAACCCCAGCACAGCACCCATAAAGATGAAGAAAAACCTTATAATCCTTATAGCCATTGCCAGGGAATAATTGGGTATAACGAAATTCCCGATTCCTGTTATTGCTACAATGATGATGAGTATGGGGCTTACAAGTCCTGCCGCAACGGCAGCCTGCCCCAGTATTAACGCCCCTATAATGCCCAGCGTCTGACCTATAAGCCCCGGAACCCTGATACCGCCCTCACGAATCAACTCAAAAGCAACCTCCATAAGCAGAACCTCAACCACAACGGGGAATGGGACGGCTTCCCTCATCTTGAGTATGGACAGCAGCAGAGGAGTGGGAATCATCTCGCTGTGAAACTGCACAAGTGCCATCCAGAGCCCTGGTACCAGCGAAGCAATCAGTACCCCCAAAAATCTGGTAAGCCGGATGAACATCCCATACTGCCATCGGAGCATTGTATCCTCTGAGGAATGTAAAAGGTGAAAGAATGTGACAGGGACCGCTATCACAAAAGGTGAACCCTCACACACTATAACCACCTGCCCCTCCATAATGAAAGAAGCCGCTCTATCGGGCCTTTCGGTGCTTATCACCTGTGGGAAAAGCATAAAAGGATTGTCCTCGAGAAGCTGCTCTAGCATTCCGCTTGATTCCACAAAATCGTATTTTATATTCCTTATACGCCTTTTAACTTCTTTTACCAGTTCAGGATCTGCTGTGTCATCCAAATAAACCAGAGCGCAGTTGATCCTATTTTTGTTGCCCACCGGCAAAATTTCGGTTATCAACTTTTCGCTCTTTATTATTTTCCTCAGCAATGAAAGATTGGTCCTCAAATTCTCGGTAAAACCCTCCTGCGGCCCCCTTATGACGTTCTCGGTCCTGGGAGCCTCAATGCTTCTCTTTTCAAACCCCCGGCTCTCAATCAAAAGGGCCTCGTTGCAGCCATCGATAAATAGCGCAGTTACACCGTTCAAAATTTGAGGAATTATTTTGCTGTACTCTTTGATCCTGCTCACCTGATAGATTGATATCACATTCCTGATTATATAATCCAGGATATCCTCCTGGCTAAAGTCTTTAAAATTCGCGGTATCCATAAGCTGAGGCAGGACAAACTGGTTAATGACCGTCTTGTCCATCATCCCATCCACAAACACCAGGAAAGCCTTGATTCTCTTTGCAACGTTGAACTCCCTGATGACTATATCCTGGTTTTTGGGCACACTAAACTTCTGCTTTACATACTCGATATTGACGGCAATATTTGGAGCTACCATGCCGTTTTTAATTAAAGCAATATCCCTCTCATCGATTCCCGCACCCTGACTGCCCTGTCCTGCACCCTTCTTTTGCCTGTTTCTCCTTCTTATTACAACTGCAGGCCTGCCTGTGCTTGCAGCACCATCTTTCGCCTGCTTGCTCGTATTAGCCGCGCTGCCACTTACCTGATTATTTTCTCTGGTCTGCTGGTCATCTGCCTGCCTTAAAATCTTTTGCCAGTCTATTTCCTCGCTGGTGTTCTCCTGGCTATCATTTCCCTCGGCATTTTCGGAAGATTGACTTTGGTCCTGTGAATATTCTTCTGCTTTGAATTTTTGAGGAGGCTTGTATGTAAAGAGGTCAATAACGGCCTTTAAAATGTTTGGCATACTCATCACACCTTTCAAGCTACCCGCAATAAACCCTAAAGTTATTATGGCGTACCAAAAAATATTTATGCTTGTATTCCCAGGGCAAACTTTAAGGTGAGCGTAAAGAGGTGAATAAATGCAGTGACACAACGTTGTTTTGTAAAAACAAAAAACCTTCGGAATTTTCCGAAGGTTTAGATTTCGCTGGTGGGACCTACTGGACTCGAACCAGTGGCCTCCACAATGTGAGTGTGGCGCTCTCCCAGCTGAGGTAGTTTTGCATCCCAATTCCTTTGAGTAATTGTGCAATATGAAGTTTAAACTTAATCTCGATTCCATCTTTACCCACTTCAACTCTATCAAGAATCTGACTTAACATCATTTTTTTCTCTTCTATTTCTGCCTTTTCATACATTTCCCACCAAAGAGGAATAGTTTGTTTAAGCATTTTTAGGTTGTTAATTTTTTCCTTATCTTCATTTACAATTTTGGTTAATTGCTCTATTTTTTCATTGATTTCTTGAATTTCTTTTTCTTTGTTTTGAATAGCTTGGGCAAGTGTTTCTGGCTTAAAAGGACTTTCCCCCAAAATACTTTTACTGATTTCCTTGTTGAGAGTATCTAACTCTATATAATTTTTTTCGTTGCGTTTTTGTAATTGCTTCAATTCTTTTAAACTGGCGTTTTCTAATTCTTGTATCCTTTTTTGAATTTCTGTTTCAAAATCGGCTTTTTGCAATCCATCAATAAACATTTTTAGTGCTTTATTAAAACTTTCTTCTACTTTCTTCTGTCCATAAGTGTGTTGTCCATCACAATGCTTTTTTGAATTAAATTTCCCATCACATCTATATTTACCCTCAAACCTCTCGTGTATTGTACCATCTTTACGGACGTATTTTTTATGAACGTAAGAGGTAAACAACGGACTACCGCAATGTTTACAATAAATAAATCCCACTAGCAATAAAGGACTTTTGGTACTCACGGGAAATTTTATATCTTTGTCCGTGTCTCGACTCTCCCTGATTTGTTTAACTCTATACCATTCTTCTTCGGAAATAATTACCAATTCATCAATTGGTGTTTCGGATAATATCCAGTTATCAAATGGTTGTCTTGCTTTTTTGCTAGTTTCAGTAGATTTATGTTTGCCATACACCATGTATCCCATATAAATCGGATTTCGCAACATAAAGTCAATTACTGTAGCTCTCCATAATTTCCCTGTTCTAGTAGGAATACCTTTTTCATTTAAATACTGTGCAATCCTATGAGCACCGTATCCTTTAGTTAATACTAAATCAAAAATCAACCTAACAATTTTAGCTTCTTCTTCATTTATAGCTAATTTTTTCAACTCTTTCCCTTTTTTGTTAAATACTCCTGAAGGGACAAGCTTATATCCATAAGGACAACCCCCACCACGATATAATCCTTCTTTTACCATTTGTTTATGTCGATTATCCACCCTGATTGAAGTTTTATAACTCTCACCCGCTGATTGCCAAAATCTTAAATAATTCAGAAGTTTATCAATATGGTCATTAAAACGCTGTTGTCCCTCTTGTGTTGACCATACCTCTATTCCCTGTTTAACAAACCATTCTACGATAAAGGGTGTTTCGTCGTCACGTCTACCCAACCTATCAAACATAAAAACAAGTAAAACATCGAATTCTTTTTTAAGTGCATCCTCTTTTATCTGTTGTAAAACATCTCGTTCGTCCGCTGATAATTTATAACCTGACACCCCTCTTTCGTAATACTCCCTTACTAGTACCCAGTTTGGCTGATTAGCAATAAATTCTCTACAAGCCATTCTTTGTAAGGGAATATCGTTTTTATCAACTTGTCCCTTTGTAGATACACGGTATAAACAAGCTACCCTCTTAACCTTTTTTTCGTTTAGCATTGACATTTTTTCTTCCTCCTGCTGAGATAATTTTACATCCCACCTAATCATATTACAAATTACAAGCTATGTCAAGCACCTGATTTATATACTTTTTTCCCAATATCCTTGTAACAAATTTCTCCGCTTCTTTGTTATATTTATTAATGGTGTATACCGTAACCCACCACTTATATTTTTTATCATAAGTCCTTAAAATTGCCGTATTGTCATCAAAAACAGTTAAATTCCATTTATTACCATTACGTTCAAACTCTGTTTGAAATTTAATGTTTTTTATGTCAATCCCTCCAATCATTTTTTTTATAAATAAAAAAGCTACAAAGCGCAAAAACTGCGCTCTGTAGCTTTTTTATTTGTACTGTTAAAACCCCTTGCTTACTCCCAATGATAACCCCGATTTCCTCAACATCGTTTCAAACATGCTTTCCACTTCGGCTCGTATTTGCCTTGCTAAAGCATCAACATGTTGCTCGTTTTCGATGCGTTCCACTTTGATGTTGATGTTGACGTTACCCAGTTTCACGTTTTGGTTGACGTTTTGCGTTGTTTTCACGGTTGTAGTCGGTATTGCTGCTGCATAAGCTACCGTGTTGGGTATTTCTAAACGGGGAATTGTGTCGATAAGCGTTTCTCTAAACAAATCACGTATATCCTCTAACGCTCCCACTACTTCGGGACGCTTTTCGGCCACACCGATTACAGTAGGTTCGTAGAAGATACCGCCTTTATCATACCACTCTACTGAGATTCTTGGTACGCTCGGGGGATTGAGAGAAAAGCTACCTGTAATTTTGAAGTGCGGGAGCTTTATCTTGGGTAGTTTGATCTCTGGTAATTTTAGGTTAGCAAACCAATTTTTAATTGTGTTGATTATATCCCAAATCGTATTTTTTGCTGCTATAAAGGGTCTTAAAATAGCTTCTTTTATCTTGTTCCACACCGTTGATGTTATATTTTTGATGCTGCTAAAAGCATTAGATATGCCTGTTCTAAGTGAATCTACTGCTGTGCTAACTGCGTTTTTAATACCGTTCCAAATGTTGGATGTAGTAGTTTGAATACTATTCCATATATTAGCAACACTCATCTTGAGGGAGTCAACTTGTGCTATTACTGCACTCTTGATGTTGTTCCATGTAGTAGATGCAGCATTTTTGATATTGTTCCAAATATTGGATATGCTCATCTGAAGTGCATTCATCTGCGCACTCACAGATTCTTTTATGCCGTTCCATATGTTGGATGCTGTATTCTTTATGCCATTCCAAATATTCCCAAGTATCATGCCCAATGATGTAAATACACCGCTGACAACACTCTTTATGCCTTCACCTAAATTACTAAACATATTTTGTAGAGAAGTCCATAAATTTTCCCAATCGCCCTTGAGTAATGCACTAAATGCCCTAAACAAATCCTGTATTCCACTCAAAAAGGGTTGAACTGCGCCAATGATACCATTCAAGATTGGCATAATATATGGTTGCAATGCACTCCAAATCTGCTCCCACGTTTGCTTAAGAGTTCCTAATGTGTTAAAAATTTCCTGAAAAATAGGTTGCAGTAGAGGTAATACGTTTTGCTGTATCCAGCCAATTGCTTCACCAATCACATTTATCACACCATCGATAAATCCTGATATTTCTGGCATGTGTTGGGATACCCAACTCATCAACTCGTTCAAAATCGGCATTAATTTTCCACCAATCTCAATTAAAACACCCGAAAATTGCTTTTTAAGTAATTCAAGCTGCACGTTGAAATTTTGGTCGAATGCCTGACTAGCTTGGGTAACTGTACCCTGCGCTTCTTCCATGGTGATAATGAAGTCATCAAGGTTTTTTGTCCCGTCAAGTAAGTTAGCCATCGCCACGCCTGCACGAGCTCCGAATAACTCTACCGCTTTTTGAGTTCGTTTTGTAGGGTCTTCGATTTTCTGGATGTCTTCAAGCATTTTTCTAAACTCAGCAGGAGATTTCACCTGCCTTGCAGCATAATTCAACGCTGTAACTGCACTGTTAGCATCAAGTCCACTTTCTGCCATCGCATTTAGCAAACCATTGGTCTCTTCAAATGACAAGCCAAGTGCCTTGCTGGCTGGAGCTAACTGTTGCATTGCTTTCTGTATTTCTGCTACGTCAGTACCAAATTGTTCACTTGATGCTTTGAACATATCCAAAGCACCTACCATCTCATCGAGCGAAAGACCCCATGCGTCGGCGATGTCATCGATAGCACTGATTACATCAGTATTAGCTTGCCCTGTCGTTTTAGCGTAGTCCATGAATGCTTGTTGTGTACGCTTTATTTCATCCGTCGTAAGTCCCATCGCTTGCTTCATGGCTGTGGAGGTAGCAATGATATCTTCCATGCTGTCAGTGTTTACTTTGTATAATTCCAACGCTAAATTTTTTATTTCTTCAACCTCTTTCCCTGTTGCTCCTGTTGTTGCTTGAAATTGTGCTAAGCTCTGCTCCATATCAGCAAAACCTTGGATGCCATCATAAACCATTTTACCGATGCCCGCTGCTACCCCTGCGAAAGCACCAGCTAAGCTAACTTTTAGAAAAGTAGACAATTTATTGCCTTTTTGCTCAACATTATCCATACTTTTGTCGATTTCCTGCATCGATTCGTTGAATTGCTTAGCATCAGCAACCACATTCCATTGATAAGTACCTAGGTCAATGAGTGCCATTTAATCACCACCTTATCAAAAAAAATAAAGCAAGATAGCTTAAAAAACGCTATCTTGCTTTATAACTCTGCAATTTTCTTAATTTATTGAGTTCTGGCTCAGTATTTTTGAGTTTTTCGTATCGTTTTAACTCTTTTGCGTATTCTTCATTTTGCATTAAGTTAAACATCACAAATTGCTTAAGTAAAGCAAAAAAAGTGTAGTAGGGTAATTCTAGCACTTCATTATATGTCATATTACTTTCACGCATCAAAAAAGCAATACTTTGCATAACATCAATTTGCCCCGAATCGGCTATTTTGTATTTTGTGCCGATTCGGGGGATTTGAAATTTTCGTTCTGCAAAATGGATTGAATGTGTTTGAGGGTTTCTCTGATAATAATCTGCAGGAATAAGACGTTATCAAAACGTTGTTTAACGTAATTGATGTCGATATTCTTCTCTTTATCGAGAGATAGGATATCAGCCACAATCTGCTGCGTAAACTCAAGTGATTCTTTTTCATCTTGGATGTCGTTGATTTTTTGCATATAATCAAGCATTTTGAGATAAAGTTTAGTGCTAATTTCGCCTGGAATATTATAGATAATATTTTTGTCATACGGGTCGATAAACTGTAACCCTTCCTGTATAAATGCACTTAAATCAATGACTTTTGCCATACTCTTTTTTACCTCCTAATCAATTTTTTTTGCATAAAATAAAGAGGGTAGAAGTTATCTACCCTCTTAAGATTGCGGGAAGGTTTCGATGATTTCAAGGAAATTGTTATCCAAGAAGTCGGCACCACGTTTCGGCATAGCTATAAAGCTGTAGTCTACTACGGTAGGATCTTCTTTTGCGAATTCAAGCGCAAGATTGCCTTCTGGCTGCGCTCTGTAGATATTTATTATTAGCTCTCCACCATCTTTCTTTTGATGTACAAACCTCAAGTAAACCTCTGGGAATTTCTGCATAGCTCCAATAACGGTTTTCTTTTCGCCTGTCGTCGGATTGGTTGTTGTCTGCATATCGAGTAAGAATTTGAGATTATCAAGATTCCATGTCATTACGCCCGTTTTGAAAGTAACGGTTGTTTTAACAGGTATTCTAGCTATCACGCCCATATTGGCGCTTTCTATTTCTGTTGCATCGGTTTCGATTTCAAGCGTTGCACCGCTTTCGATAGCACCAACGTTAACCAAAGCGGCTTCCTCTTCGGGAGTAAGATTGGATAAATCAGCAATATTATCGCAAAGCCCAAGATACAATTGTCCTGAACCTAATATTATGTTATCAAACTTATCTGCCATATTGATTCACCCTTTCCTTTTAATGAGTTTTAACGAGGAAATAGAGAATGATATGGTAATTGCTTGTGTCGGGATTCTTTATCATCCCACCACCGTTGAGAAGTTTAATATAGCGAATATTATCAAGATTGATTGCTTGCATATCATCAAGTAAGGTTATCAATCTATTTTGTAGCTGCAATAGTTTTAATATGTCTTTACCAATTAGGTTAAACTCCAATTGGTAATCCTTAATTAAGCCACCAGCTAAAGGTTTGTATTTGTAAATTATATAATTTTCTGCGTTTATCTGCTCTGGTTTTTCAATCAAATAGATGTGTTCACCGTTCAATAGCTGTGTAATCTCTGTATCCTGCAATAACAATGCTCTAATCTCCTTCATTTTTAAGCACCTCAGCTATTTTTCTTCGCATATTTTCAAGATTCATATCAACTGCTGGCTCAAGGTAAGGTTTTTTTAACTCTGCAAAATAAGCATATTCGATTGCGCTTCCCACGGCTCCAAATACTTTGTCGCCTTCTGTTCGCTGCTGATGAGTAATACTGCGCCTTAGCGTGCCCGTACGCACTGGCGAAAGCATCTTTGCGTCTGCTTCTACCATTAGCAATATTTCTTCCATTGCTCTTTCTATCTTTGCTAGGTTGTTTTTGAGTGCTTCATCGATTTTTTTGTTATTCGGCATAAAGCATCACTTCCATGTAGTCATCCCACTCAATAACCCGTGTAATCACGTATTTTTCGCCTTGATATAAGCATTTTACACCTGTTTTTATGTCGTCGTCTTTATCACAAAAAACACGCTTTGTAACTTTATCGTTAAAACCATAATCCCGATATAATCTTTCCGTCGAATACGGTTGCACATCGCATTTTATTGATTTTTTGATTTCTTCGCCTGCTTCGTGATATATACCGTAATCATCAACATACCCAGGTACTTCTTCTAAAAGATATATTTTTTTGTTATAAAACATCTACACCACCCTCACTTTAGGGAGGGGGAGTATAGCTTTAATAAAATCGGGAATTTCTTTCGCAAACGATACACTTCTTGCACCTTGTGAAACGCTGTTATAAGCGTCGTTACCGTGTTTCGAATATAGATAAGCTGCTAACAACACGATGGCATTATCGAATGTGCTATCTAGCTCATCTATGTTACAATACTGTTTGATTATATCCTGCGCCATACCAATGAGTAACGTCAATAAATTATCTTTTGATATATCGCTTTCGTCGATTTCAAGATATAGTTTCAGGTTTTGGAGTAACATTTTTTACACCCCTATTCTTTTGAGTGCTTTAAGTAAATCTTTTTTCGTCATTTGATACGTGTTAATACCTTTTTCGGATGCTAAATGCTTTAACTCGTTAAATGATAGTTTTTTTAAATCAATTTTTTCTTGTTTTTGTTCCTGCTGGTCTTGTTGTTGCTCTTGTACTTCTTCATAATCATCGCTTGCTAATAATCGTTTTATCATCTTTTCATCGATTATTTCCCAAATCATTCCAGTTCTTTTATTCCGTATCCACATCTATGCCATCACCTCATACTAGATAATAAAGAAAAAGAGGGAGTAACTACCTTATGTAATTACTCCCTCAATCCATCGATTACGCTTTTGCAGCAGTCAAAACAGCTATCCCTTTTGGCTTGATAACCTTAGCGCCAAACAAGTACAAGCCCTTAACCGCATCTGCGAAAAACTGTTCGGGACGGAATGCCTCAACCTTGTTAATCTGTCCTGCAAAAGCAATAGCACCACGATAACCAGCCATTATCTTATACTTGCCATTCACAACAGGGACGTTGTTGCTCTTGTATACGGCCATACCGCTTATCTCGCCCACGTAACCCGTTCTTAACACATCTGGCTGATATGCAAATCTATCATCTTTGAGCAACAACCCATACACCCAAGCTGGCACCACAACAAACCTATCCAAGTCAGGCACATTGGCTTCATCAAGTAGTATGCTCAAATCAACGAGGTAGTCAAACACATTTGTCTTATCCAGTACAACGGGAGTAGTGTCATCACCTATTGTGTTAGTAGGGTCAACTTCTACATACAAGCTAGCAATATACTGGTCGGCAGCATTAGCTAAACCATGAGCTGCGTCTCTCATTGCAGCATCCATAATATCGGCGTTAGCTTGTGCCTTATCGATGTCGTCTACTCTAAAATTGAAGAATTTAGCTTGGTCGATTACAAGGGAAACAGAAGAATCAGTAAGCTCTTCGGGAATTCCCATTCCCGTGGACTTGTTGTAATCACCTATGGTGATTTCGCCAATAGAATTGATTTTTACAGTTTGCCCCTGGTCTGTTATGTCTCCTTCATAGTCGGTGTTTACGCAATTCCCGTAGACAAGCTGCTTCTTCAAATTTTCATTAATCCTTGCGCTCCAAACAGTCGAAAGAAAATTGGTAATAGCCATAATCACATCATCCTTTCTCTAAATTTTTTAAAGTTTGATAATTTAAAACAAAAAACACTACCTCGATTGCTTCAGTAGTGTCTTAATTACATCCCAGTTTTTGTTGATTTCGTCTGGAGTCATCTTTTTGATATCTTCTAAAGTTAGTTTGTTGCTATCTTTATTCTTCGGAGGGATATACCCCTCTTTCAACCTTGCTTCCACTGCTTTCTGTACTTCGGCATTAAAGATTTTCATGAATTCCTTTGTTTTTTCGGCAATTTCGTCGATATCTTCGCCATGGATGTAATCGACAAAATCGAGAGGAATATTGTTATTTTTGAAGTATTCGATTTTCTGTAGTTTTAGTTCTCGCTCTCGTAATTCTTTTTCCTTCTGTGCTAACAGCTCCTCTGCTGTCATTGTGGCTTTTTGTTTCTCTTCTTCAAGTTTTTGTTTCCATTTTTTGTCATTGGTCTTGAGTGCTTGAGCAATACGTTTGTCAAGTTCACTCTGAAATAAACGCTTAAATTGCTCATTTTTAAATAATTTTTCGATATCAATATCGTTGTCAGTATCAGCATCGTTATCCTGATTCTGGTTATCCTGCACATCATCGGCAGAATCCCCAGTATCGGCAAATAACTGCAAATCAAACAAGAATTTTTCTTTATCTAGCATAACTTCAACCTCCTATTGTGATGATTTTAGGGTATGTTCTGCAATAGCAAAACACACCGAGCAGTTTATTGACTTGCTCAGGTCAATATAAAAAACCCCTCAACGCTATCACGTCAAGGGACTTTCCAAAATAGCCCTAATTCGCTAAATTTTGCCTTAAAATTAATCAAAATGAAAGGGTAATACTTTTATATTTACCCATCAAATTTAACACAAAATAACGCCTTAAAACGTCATTTTGTGCGTTTTAAGGGTATTTTGATTGAAATAAGTGCGTTACATATACATACACGTTAATAATCAATGTTTTTGTCCTTAAGCCATTGTTGATAATTTTTATACTCAATTATTTCACCGCTTTCTTGGTCTCGTCGTCTTGAGGGACTCCAGCCATCAACCACAGGGATAAAAACGCATCTACAATTGGGATGCAAGGGGATTTCTGGCCTATCGCCATCTAAATCAAAGATTTGCCCATCTAATGCCTGACACTCCTCGCATGTGTTATCTTCAAGCGTTGCATTCCACATGACTTTTTGCACCACACCCGAATTGTGATATATTTCTTCTTGCGCCATTGTGTGCGCTCTTGCTACTTCTGTACTGATTAAGCGTTGGCTTTCATAAATACTACTACCAAAATCGTTTGTGATTTCTTTTGCTAATTTTCTGATATCCGTACCATCAATTAAAGCTCTTTCAACGCTATCACGCACCCTTGCAACTAACTTTGACTTGTTGTCCCAAATTCTATCACTAAATCTTTTGCCTTCAATCGGCATGTTTATTGCAGCTTTAACAAATTCGGGTTTTAGAATTGCGAAAGAAATACCTGTTTCGATGCCTTTATCAAGGATGTAAGCGGTTTTATAGTATGTTTCTTTAAAGGTTTTCTCTACAATGTCGCCTGTTAAAAGGATATCTTCTGCACCAAGTTCTTGTGCTAGTTTCAGCAACTCTTTTTCTAACTTCGATAACACACTAAATCTGTGTATTTTACCCAAACCCAAATCGCCTGTAATATCATACTCCATGTAAATGTCTGCAATTTGTTTCTTTATACGTTCTAAAGCCCGCTTATACGCTTTGAGCAGTTTTGCGCTTTCTTTTGTTGCCAATTTATCTGCATCTTGCCTAATTCGCAACAATTCTTTTTCTAAATCTCGCTTACTCATTGTTGCCACCTTCGTCTAGCGTCATCTGCTCAAGTATTTCTGCATAGTTACCGCCTGCAAGTTCTTTTTCTTTGCGGAATTGCTCAAGCTCTAGGTCAACATTTTCAACGAAGGGAAGAAGAGATAATAATGTGCGCTGACTGACAAGGTTTTGTAACTGATTGATTATGTTTGCAGTAACTGATATGTCCTGGGGAACGTTGGGAGTAAATTTGATTTTGATATTGCGGTAGTCGTATGTTTCATTGGTTTTCAATCGTATAAAATCAAAGAAGTTCTTTAATCTCTGTTTAATAACTTGCTCAAGTTGTGCTTGCAATAAAGCACATTTGTTTTCAAGCGAAATCAATCTTGAACGCATAGTAACGCCTGATAGGTTGCTCTGCATCTTTTCGGTGTGATTAATGTGGCCACTTATCTGGTATATCTTGTTTTCAAGCGTTTCAAGCAGGTTTTGTATAAAAGCATCGTTGATATTCTTAATCAAAAAACTTACATTACCATTGTTAGGTACAACGATAACGCCTGATTTCTTCATCTTGAGTAAGTCCTCTTCCTCAACCTTGGCATTTGTTATGGTTAGAAATGCTGTTCTGAAGTCGGAAACCTCATTAACAAGGTCGCTAATAACGTTGTTGTAGCTGTCATTCAAGGATTTGATGTCATCGATGAGTGAGCGCCTTTCGGGATTTGCCTTCATTACCTGAATTGGAACGCCATTAAAAAAGTGAGTATCAACGCCTATCTGAATTAACTCGTCACCATCAACCTTGTAGTGATAAATAAAGTTCTCGAAATACACGTCGATATATTCAGTTTCATCAAAACTTTTCTTGTAACTATGCAATGCCAATATAACTTCGCTTTCTGCATCTTCTGATTCTACAACGTAGCAGTTAAGGGGAGTAAGCACCGTTGCCTTAAAGTCACCATCTTTGTTGATGTATTGCAATTCATATGATTCACCAAATATCAACGCTTGTTTAAGCAACTCTTGATTGTGGACTTTTTCCCAAGTGCTGAAATTTCTATCAAGTAATGCAATTACTTCCTCGTTGTTGTCATAGGGAATATAGTTTATTGGATAACCTAAAACATAGCTAACCTCTTCATCAATAAACAAGCGGGGAAAATTACATACAACACGCATATTGGAACGTGCATCTTGCATAGCATAGTTATGAAGTATATCATGGTCGCCTCGATAATATCTGTCGTAAACGGTATATTTTGACTGATTTTGCTTAAGTAGTTTGTAGCACTCATTAACAACTTGTTCAAAGTTTTCCATTTTTTCATCTCTCCTTAGAAAAGTAATCGTCTATCAAAAAATTGCAACCTCGGTATTGTTTCGATGTTGTCTATACGCAAATCCAACTCAGCCACCACATCGGCTGCGTCATCATTTGTTATTCCTTCGCCTTGATATTGAAGAATTTGATTGTAAAACTCCTCATCATCACGATTGAAGATGATAAAGCCATTATTTACCTTGCCTGCTATAGCTCTAATCTTTGCTTCTTTGTTTTTCTTTTGGTATTCATTTATGAAAACAAAATCCCTGTTTCTTAAAACAGGGTCTTGAGCGATAATTTCCTGTATTCGCTTAACATCTGCCTTCTGATATGTGTTGGCTTCAATAACGATGTGAGTAATATCAGGATACTGCTTAAGTAGCTCAATCACTTTCGCAATATAACCATCAAAGTCCCATTTGCCAATAATGCCTTTGCGGATATACCTATAGCCATTATTATCCTTTGAACCAACACAAATAGCTGTATAGTCATTTCTATTTGCTGTCCCAACTGCTGGGTCTGCAACAAGCATCGTTTTCTCAAATTCGTGTTGTTCAATCTCTGCTGGAGATTCGGTTTTAACTTGGAAAAAGCATTTTTCGCCTACCTTGCTGGCATCATTCATTATTTCTGTTTTAAATGCCTGTGGATCTGAATAATAACGCAAAGCTAAATCAACACAAGTGTATTTGTCCTCCCAAAGTCGGGGGAATGTCATCTCGGCTTCGTGTTCGTAGAAGTAATTCTGTGCATCTATCTGAGCATAGGGATTCTTGTTGTCAAAGTATATACGCTTGAATTCAGCCCAATGTCCGCTATTGAAGTAGTCATCTACATCAAAGTTTTCTATGGGAATACCCCTTTTTAGGATATGCTTCCACGTTTTATCTTTAAGAAGGGAAGAGATAAGACAATCTTGCGCCAATACTGTGCCAATTACGATATACTTTGTCCCTGGTTTTATCTTTTTACCATCACGATAAACAGGGGAATCACCTGCATAAAGTACGTCTTTATTGAGAATTTCAAGTTTTTTCTGTTTAGCTTGGTCGGTTAAAACATCGTCAAGTCCTTGAATATCATCCAAGCAAATAAATGTTGGTCTTCTACCTAAATGCTTTCTACCACGCATCGATGAGGTGGAGGATATGGCTTCAATTTTGGTATTGTTAGTAAGATGTAACTCATTTTTGTTAACGGTATAATTCTTTGAATCAATTAATTCACCAAATGAGCGCTTAATCAACTCATTTTGTTCAAGCGCCATTCTTACGTCGTACAGGAATTTTTGTGCATCGGCTTCGGTTTTACCTTGAATAATCGAGTAGAAAGAGAAACCATAGCAATGTAACCAAAGCGTAAGCGCATAAGTAACAACCGTTGATTTTGCATGAGCACGAGGGATACACAACACTAACTTATCGTATTCATCTTTGATAAACATCTTCTCTAATTCATGCCAAAGCTCGAAATGAAAAGGAGCAAGTTGCCTAGCTGTGTTGGTTTCCTTGGGGATGAATATGTCTTGTAGGTAATATAAGCAAAAGAATTCGATACTGCGTTTACCTATGCTGTAAGCAAGGTCATCTAATCTATCAGCATTATCAAGGATAATCTGCTCTGCTTTTTCTTCATCATTCAGCATTTTTGTAAGGTATTGATGTATTAACTTAGTGTTGAGTGCATCCACGTTTAATCACCGCCTATGAAGTGGAGAAGGAATAGCAATGCTGAGATAAAACAGGTTGCCATGATGTAATGAGTTCTGTTTGATTCTTTTTGATTAAGAGATTGTCCCAAGTAAGCTAAATCGATGAGTGCTAACAAGATAATGAGGAAGATTCGCATTGTTGTTCACCTCGAAAGTTAGAAAAATTTATAAAAAATTTGT
The DNA here is from genome assembly GCF_900115765.1 of Caldicoprobacter faecalis. Taxonomy (NCBI): domain Bacteria; kingdom Bacillati; phylum Bacillota; class Clostridia; order Caldicoprobacterales; family Caldicoprobacteraceae; genus Caldicoprobacter; species Caldicoprobacter faecalis. The sequence goes on from NZ_FOXR01000019.1 coordinate 23,483, forward strand.
AGAGGTAATCGAGCCACTTTTTGGCAATTCAAAATTAGAATGATACCCCCTTCAAACAAAAAAGAAATGATGCAGTACCCTGCAATAAAAGCAAGGTACTGCATGATATCGGTAAATTAGCTTGATGGATATTGCGTCCATATTTCACCGCCTTCTTTGAAAGCGGAATAAGGACTGGATAAAATGTGTTTTTCTTTTTCTTCTCAGAATTAAAACAACTTGAGATTGATTAGCATGCGGAAAAATACCCATCAACTCCCAACCGTTAGCTCCATAGCGATTTAGAACATGTGCAAGATAGCGACCATCACCAATTTCCTCAATTTCAACCAAATATTCCCACTGCATAATTTTCACCCTTTCTTTTTTATTCAAATTAATTTTTTACCTCGAAGGTAAAAAATTGTGTAAAAAATTTATAGAGGTAATCGAGCCACTTTTTGGCAATTTGAATTTAGAAGGATACCCCCTCTTTTTCTTTTCGCTACAACTACGCTAAATAAAATTTTAGTGCAGTATCCTAGCATAACACTAAGATACTGCACTACCCGCAGAAAGGGAATAAGGAGGTTTTAAATATGAATAATGTCAACCAATCACATTGTTGCCATATTTATACTATTCGCAAAAATATAATTTTACGCAATTTTTATGATGATATCATCCAATACAACTATCATTGTACAAGATGATTATTGAGCATTAGGGAAGGGAAGGATTGTATCATCCTGAAGAATGTCTTTAAGTACATCTTTATCAACTTTTTCGCTTGTTTCTTCAGTTTTCTCAACGTCAATATCAACTTTTGAACGGGGAGTACCATACACTCTATCAAGTAGGTATATAGCAGCATCAAGCTGCACTTTTTCGGATTTTGCTTTGGTTGCAAGGAGCTTAATTTTGTTTATATACAAGTCCAAATCTTTCACTATCTTTTGATTGCCCGCTTTGACAATTTCCTGTCTCCGTTTGTCCAGCTCAGCCCTAAATTCTTCATCTTCCAACCAATTATAAATCGTCTGCCTACTAGCATTAATTAACCTCGCAACATCACTAATCGTGTATCCTGCAAGGAGGTAAGTTATGGCCTGTTCCTTTCTCTCATCTAAAATCATTATCGTATCACCTCCTTTATACGCTTATACAACGTTATCCGTATTTTTTACACCCTAAAAAAAAGAAAAGCCATAATTGGCTTTTTATTTATTATATTTTTGATCCACGATATTTTTTGTTTCCGCATCTTTTATCTTTTTATCTAATACTTTTGCTAAACATTCGAGTTTTTCTTGTTTTTGTTTAATTCTATTAATTTCTTTATTAATATTCTCTATAGCTTTTCTTAACTCGTTTATTTCTTCAGCAAACATTTGAGATAATTGCTCTGATTTTAATATTTCTAATTTAATCTCATTTATCCTGTTTTGTTTTTCTAGTTCTAGTAATTCAATACGCAATTTATTCCACTCATTTTCTACACTATTTAACCAATCATTTAAAATAGTTAATCTATCCATACAAATCCCCCTTTATGTAAAAAGTTGTTATAATAACTGATTCTACATAAATGGGGAAATTCCTCCAAATTATGTTAAGATTTTTGGTTAATCAGGGTATCCCAAGTATACTATATGTTTTTTATCCCTGTTATCCCTAATAATTAACCTAGCTTTCTCATGGGCTATCTTTTTTAAAACTTCAGTCGTTACAGTTTTTATTCTAAACTCTTTGATAACACTTTCACCGATATTTAAAGGAATAATTACAGTATTGATGTCCACATTCAAATTCTTCATATCACTGCCCTTCTTCACATTACATTATCAAAAACCCTATTTTTTACCGCTTATTCCTACCACTGATAAAATAATAGAAACAATGGAAACTATCAATGAGAAAACAGATATATACAATGAACGTCTTTGATATTGCACTTCTGGCTTATCTTTTCTTGTCATACTTTTTTCCTCTGCTACTAAAATTAATGCGTCTATATCATACAAGTCCACTTTAAATCTGTTTTTAAGCAGTTCTTTTTCTTTACTATCATAAGGACGAAATAAAGCATCAATTATTTCATTTACTTTTTCTTTATATTCTTCAATAGTACTATTAACATATTGTTTCAATATAGCTTTGGCTTCTTGCCATATTTTTTGTTTAAATTTAATATTTAATTCGTTTTGCATATCAAAGATTGTGTTAATTTCTTTTTTTATAAATTCATTTAATTTCTTATTAAATACAGAATAATGTTCTATTATATACCTTTCCTTATTTATTATTTCCACAAAGAGTGCTTTTTCAATTTCCTTAAAATCTGCTTCACAATAGTCAAAAAAACCTGCAAAATCATTTTTTATCTGAAGCGATATCAAATCGATAATCTTCTTGTTTTTCCCAAACAACATGTAAATCCCTCTTTTGGTAGGATATTAACTATATTATATTAATACTACCAAAAGAGGGATTTTCCTTCTTCTTTTTTCCTATATTTTGACAAAAAATCCTATGCTTCATCCTGCCTTTTTCGCATTGCTGCCTGAAATCTCTCTTCGGGTGAAAGCCCAGTCAGGAAATAATACTTGATTATGTTAAATCCCTTGAATTTCTCCAAGTATTCTTTCGTTTCTGGTTCTTGCTCTACAAACTCAAAATTATTCTCAGCTATCACCTTAAGTAAAGCAATATCAGCTAACGTCATTTTGTTGACGTCAAACCATGTTCTTTCAAAGATATCCTCCAAAATCACTCTATATTCTGCTGAAAGCATAATCATAACTCCTTTCAGTTTATTTTTTAACCCCATTTGGGGAATTATACCAAACATTACTTGGTCAATCCCAATAGCCTGCTCAAGGTCGCATAATCTGCTTCTTTCCTGCGAAGTATATACTCATCTATATCAAAATTTGCCCAAGCCAGCAATACGTCATACTGGTTTTCGAGGATATTATTGACATACTCAAGCGTTATCAATGCTATTTGTTTTAACGTCACCAAATCAGTTATGGTCATTTTATCAATATCTCCACCTGTTCGCTCAAAAATATCCTTCACTGCTTCATCATACAACCTCAAATCAACGCTCATCGATATCACCTCTTAAATTTTGTGAAACTTTTGCGTAAATCGCTGAAATACTCAATTTTAATCTTGTTACCACCATCCTCTTTTTTAACAACCTCAACATCACGTTTTTGATTAAACTCACGTATTTCCTGCATAAAATCCTTGATATCCTGCCTTAACTGCTGTATTTCCTGTTTTAAATCGTTGATGTTTTCTGTGATAATATCAACAATACAATTAAGTTCCTTTCTGCTAACATAATCATGCTCTAATGCTTTATCTTCCATCTTAATCCACTCACACAACTGATTTAGCTCCTTATCTTTTGCTACTGCATCATCCATTTTTTATCGCCTCCATAACTTCTTTGAGATCCGCTTTTTCTCCCGTTACTTCTTGATACTTCTCCGCATAAGCAATAATCGTATTAGCTAACGCCTTCATCTTTTCACCAAGGGTAAAAGTACCCTTTGGTTGAATAAGTACCTCAATGACGGCATCCCTCAAGGGTATCTCACAACTGCGGCTGAATTCCCTGAACGTCATTCTTTTCCACGCTCCTTATTTTTAAGCACGGTGATATTTTTAAACACCAACCGCAAATACTGCACATACCAACGAATCTGTTTATCTTGCTTAAACTTTTCGATTACATCAAGTATTTTTTTGTTTTTTTCGAACACAAACACAATCTTGTCTTTATCGTTTTTTACGATTCTCTCGGGAGTAATACCGTTCATACGTAAATACGCTACAACATAGGGATTTGATGTGTAGTGATATCTTTCTTTATCTACAATCAACTTTATCACTCCTTTTTGTTTTTGTTTTTCTTTCTTCCGTTTTAGCGTGCGTTAGCACGCATATAGTCAATAACACAATATCTTTTTTCCATGTTAGCGTCTGTTAAGACGTAAAAATACTAACAATACAACAACATGCTTTAACAATACAACTACATCACCGAAAATACCGCATATTATCGATGTTGTAGTGTTTTAACGTACATTAGCGCAAAAATCATGTTATTATTTTGGTGGTAATTTGAAGTTTACGTGGTAATTTTTAGTTTAAGTGTTAACAAAAAATATAAAAATAATAGTTTTAGTGCTGAAAGTACTAAAAGACACACAACTTTGTTGTGTGTCGTAATATCTTTTTTCTTTTTTTCCATGTTAGCGCATGCTAATGCGCTGTAATACCAACAATACCATATACTACCAACAAGATAATTTTCTATCTTGTTAGTAAGTTATATCCACCTCGATAACAACGCTGTTCTATCGAAGACAAGGTGGTAAAGGAAACTACCGAGAAAAGTTTGTCGTTATTTTAGGTGGTAACTTGATATTTTAGCTGATAATTTCCAAGTTTTGGTTGTTTAAAATAAAAAGAATGTGTCTCCCTTTAAGCTAACAACAACACTTTAGGAGGGTTCAGAGAGAACTTTGCTAAATCTCAAAAAAATTAAAATAAAAATCAAAATTTGCGCCAAGGCGGAAGCCGAAGGCGCAAGCGACACAACGAATGTTGTGGCGCTTTAATCAAATTAATTTTTTGTTTTATCCATCTTAGCGTGCGATAGCACGTTATCGTAATTAAGTTTTTTATTGAAAGTACAGTGGTTCTATCAAACACCTAGCGCAAAAAAGGGAAATATCGGTTTTATGGTATTTAATAGTTTTGGCTGGAAATTATTGGTTTAATAGTTAATCTTGTTTCTTGTTTTATCAAATAACCGGAGAAAAATGGGAAATGTTGATTTACTGGTAATTGATAGTTTTGCTTGTTAATTACTGGTTTAGGTGGTAATTTGATGGTATTTTTTTATTTTTAAGCTAGGCGTTGGAGTATTCTCTAGCGATACAACATTCGTTGTATCGCTTTCGTCTGCTTTCAGCATCCGAAAAATGATTTTTTTATTTGATTTAAACTTTCAAAAAAAGTTATCCACAACCTTCAAATACTGATGAATACTGAATTAGAAGAAAATCGTGAAAAGAACTATATTAAATATATTATTATAGAAAATTTCACGATTTTTGAGAGTAAAAAATACCATCAATTATTAATTCAACTTGGCAAAAACAATCCAACTGTCAAATATAAGATACTAGGAGCGTCGATGGTTAATTTTTCACGTTTTTAAATTTTTATATATGCTAACATACTCCTAATTAAGAATGTTTTTGATGTTTCTGCAAAAATATGGTACAATTAAAACTAATCGCTCCAAAAGGAGGTATCGCTTTATGGAAAACGCTGTCAATCAACTAATCCTAGCTATATGTCTTATTGCCATCCCTATTTTAATAATGGTATTAATTGATTCAGCACAAAATAAAAAACATAAACCCAAAGACCACTTTAGCAAAACACTTGTCCATGTAGGGGGACATCCATACATACCTACAGACGCCGTAATTGATTTCGACATCATCGACAACAAAGTTTACCTTATACATGGAGCAAACAATTATAAAGAAGAGATATTACCGCAAAACATCAAACGCTGCGAAGTAAAAAACGAACAAGAAATAACTTATGACCTCACAATACCACGTATGTTGGTTCTAGGGCCATTAGCTTTAGCTGACAAGAAAAGAAATGTGCGTGATAACTTTTATCTGTTTCTCTCTTATGAAATTAAAGGAGTAGAAGTGAATTGCTTATTCAAAGGGTTAGATAATATATATGACATACAAAGCCAAGTGACAAGATTAAAGATTGAAACAGCACAAACGGAAGAAACTACTACTTAAAGCTCGTTGTGGTTTCACTTTTTAGGTATGAAAAGCAAGATACCGAATAACTTCGGCATCTTGCTTTTTTGTGTGGTATTGGATTATGATATTTTAAAGAAATAATGTCCTTCTTCCTTAATTCCTGCTTTTTCTAGATATTCTTTTCCTCCAAGGGTTTTGAGAGCTATAGAGAATAGTTTTCTATCTTCTATGCCAAGTAACTTCCTAACTTCAGCTTTTTTGATTTTCTCACCTTTTTTAAGCGATTTAAAGAAATTATCAACCTTTTTAACACGTTCATGGGTAACTGTAGTAAATAACTTTTCATGCCTAACTTCCTTTAATCCTTTAAATTGTTCAACCAACAAATCCTGTATCCACTTGTTATTGGTTACAACATATAATTCGCATTGGTTTTCTGAAGTATTGATACGGTTTACACGTTTAAGTCCTTGGTATATCGAGGATACTACGTCGGTTATACGCAATTTTTCTAATTCGATGTTGTTGACAAAGCCGTGGTTGGTATCTATCTTGTTTATTTCAAGGTCGCTTTGCTGTAAATCTTGTTTGGTATAGTATAAGTATTGCAGTACATATTTCACAAACTGGTCGTTTGGCAAATGAATCACAAAACACTTGTTAAACTCGCTCCAATCATTGCGGCCTCGCATTGAATCAAAATTTACAAACTGCACATTGTCGTTGAGTAGGGGAGAGATATACTTCTCGTCATCATCACGGCCAATAATCAATACTTTATCGGTTTTTGTGGTATGTTTCTTGATGTACTCGATTATTGCAGAATAATATTTCTGCTCGTCTTTATTGATAGCTGTTGTAGTGCTATTCTCATCGATGAACGTCAAGGTTGTGTTTGTATGCTGTATCTCTCGCTCGGCATCAAATACCCTAAATTTATCGCTAATTTGATACAAATGCAGGAATTTACCGCTGGCATCGAGAAGAATGTTGTTCTTAAGCAAAAAATAATCCATATTAGCGTTGTAGGTATAGAGGGTACTATTACATGCTATTACGTGTTTGTTGTTAAAAAATTGCTGTATTTCTTGTATTTCTCTTATCACTTGTCCCTTCTTCATGCCTGCTTTACGGGGAAATTTTGCCCTATTTATCAATTTGATAAGATACTCAATCTTTTCTTGTATTCGCTCATCCTTGATATACACAAACCGCATTTTCTTTTGGTAGTTTTCTGCAACCACATTATTGAGGGGATTAACAATATCACCCCATAACTGGCATAAGTCAGTATCTTTCTTGTTGTAAATTGCATTTTTCAATGTGGCAGTGATTTTTTCTGCTCTGCTAGCACTGTATTCTAGTATATCGAGTATATCTAGCTGCTCGTCAATGATGAGCAAATCCCTACCTTGGGTATAGTATTGTCTGCGCTTCTCATTGCTACATAATCTTGCGTAAAGCTCATGGGTGATGATGAGCACGGGATATTGGTTAAAATCTATCTTTTTTTCTTGCTTTTTGATAGTTTCTTCTTTGCTATTGACAACAAATGCTATATCGCCTAAACTCTGCTGTATTTTTTCTTGCTCGTCCATCAATTTTGTTACGATTAGTGTCTTTATGTTTGGGTCTATCTTATATAACTCTTTAAGCGCTTCGCATACTGTTTGTGTTTTGCCTGCACTTGCTTCAAACGTGAATACCTTAAGACACGGCTCATCTTTGGTAAATTTTGTAAGAAGGATGTGGTCTTTGAGGTCTCGCAAAGTATAATAGCGTGGATAATTTATATGTTTTGCTGAAATGCTGCTGGTGACGTATGGTGACATAGTTTAGTACCCCCTTTTTCGCTTGAGATTTTGTGTAAATTCTGTGATTGCTCGCTGTAGTTCTGGTGTATCTTCAAAGAGAAATACTTTTTTGCGTGGATCTTGTATACTATCATCAACTTTTAGCAAGTTAAATCCTTTGCGGATAAGGAAACATGCTAAACTCATCGATTTGATAACATAATACCCGTTTTGATGTGGCTGACGCATAATACAATACCTCCTTAGGTGATACAATACTTCTAAAACCTTTAAAATTGCCCTGTAACGGTTTAAGTTAAAAAGGTAATATAAAACTATTACCCTTTTAAATTTTGCACATAAAAACGTCTTTAAAGTCAAATATAAACGAAATAAGGGTATTTTGATAAGATAAAATGTATTTTCTTTCGTTTTTTTTCCAGTTAGGGTAGAGTAGGGGAGAGGGATACTCTCACCCTACCAATTGCAATTTTGCTTTAACGCTATTTGCGTATATCTGCTCAACCGATATTTTAGCTTTGTGGTCGATGTAGTCATTTAGGTCAACAAAACCAACTTCTTCATCATAAAATAAGATGTTTTTTGGGGATATGCTGGCTAATTTCTGTTCATTATGATATAAAGCGATACCTTTCTGCAACACACCTTTGCTGGCGTAAAAGTTCTGTTTTAACACAACCTCGCTGTTCTGGAGTACATTGGCTACGTTTTCTGGATTATCGGTTAGTGCAACAAGTACAACGTCGAATTGTTTGTTAGCTATTTTCTTTTGTTTTTTAGCTTTGACTTTTTCGATGTACTTGTCCGCATTTTGGGTATAGGGTAATTTGATTTTTTGATAGTAGTTACCCAAAAACTCTACTACTTCTACGTTTTCCTTGATTTCTTCTAACTGTTTAATGTTAATTCGTTGTGGAAGTTCTTTTGTAATGTCCTGTTTACTCTGCAGTGTTAGTAATAATCCTTCCCAACAGCAAGCCCAAGGGAATAGATAGCTCTTATCGTATTTTTTGTTTTCAATGTAAGTTAGATATACGGCAATACTAGATAGCAATTCTTTGTTGTCGCTTAGCTGGTTAACTAGATATTCGTATTTGGTAAACATATACTGATACTTCTTTTTTAGCATGTCTTGTTCTTCCTCGCTTTTTGCGTTAGCGCTTTCGAGTTTTAACTGGGACAATTCTTGTTTGAATTGTTGATATAGGTCTTTCATTACGGGATATATTTTTTGCGCCTCATCTGTATCAAGCAAATCAAGATTTAATAGCCATCTACCGCTTAAGTCCACATTGCATTTTGCCCATTTATCCCATACAAAGGTTTTTTGTTCCCATTTTTCTATATCCCTACACAACACATTTAGCGGCGCATACCAAACCCTTTTTTGATAGCCATAGTTTTGATTGTATTTGTATCGTTGCAAAAAATATGGCTTTTCTGTTTGCTTGATATCATCTTTTATAGCTAACCTAAAGCCCGTTTTAACGTAGTCAATCTCCATGCCTTGAGCAATACGCAAATACACTAATTTATCATCATACTGATTAGGATTACCATAAGCAGCCCCCAATGTAGTCCAAAATGTAGCATAATTGGTAATTTTGCCAATCTGATTATCCAATGTCAACAAATCATACTGCAAACTGCTTTCTTTTGATATTTTCGCTTTTTTCGGCTGTTCCGTGCCTTCGTTGATGTCCACAACAGGGTAGTTTTGCTTGATGTTGCCTTTTTCATCCTTATATTCTGTTATTACCGCATTGATAATCTTCTCGTCATTGGTAATAAAAAACGTGTCTCCATCTGTGTCAGCACCCCCATGCTTTTGTAGGGTGAGGTCATAGCAGTTAACAACAATAATATTGTCGTATCTGCCAAGCCATTTTTCGGTTAATTCGTTGTTAACAAAATTGAGTTTGCCAACTTCTGATGAGTGAATGAGGGGACTGCGAAATGTTGCCCTGATGCCTTCGACGCCTGCGCTAAAGAATTCGCCTTTTTGCAAACAACCTTGTGGTTCTAACTCTGCTGCATATTCGAGAAAATATATAGGGTCTTGGCATACAAGCGAATATCTACCGCTCACGTAAAATCTGCCTAATTTCATGTCGTTGATTGTTTTCTGCAATTGGCGTTTGATGAAATCTTTTACATAAGGATCTTTCATCATAACATCGCTATTAAGCATAATAGCTTGGTAAACCTTGCTAGCCATTAATCTGTCGTTTTCGTCATCGGCATCATCTTCAAACCTATCGGCCAACAACCCTAAGAAAATTTTTGTATATACAGGGTCGCCATCATATACTTTTTCCACTAAATTCTTTGTATAGCTAGCCAATACGATTAAATCTCTACCGCTCAAGTTCAAATTTTGCAAATACTGATATGTCGTCTTTGTCATTTTATCCGCTTTTTCTGTTGTTTCCGAGTATTTAGCGATACCGATATTGTACATACCTAGCGGGTGGTAGTATTTTTTGCGTAATTTCACGAATTCATCGTATGATGAAAACCAAGATTTACCCTTAAAAACTGTTTCGCTCCATATAGCGTCCAACTCTTCAATGTCCCATTCCTTACCCCATTTATCTTTTATCGTTTTAATGCCTTTCTCACGGTAAAATGTTTTGAAATCGAATTCAAACGTCATGCCCTTAACGAAGGGAAATAATCTAATTTGATAAGCGACTGGCACCTCTTTCAACCCCAACGCTTTTGCCACTTTTGTACCCCAAGTAGGGGAGTGAACGCCCATACCGTCATGCAGGGTAACCTTGACAGGATATTGTCCTTCGATTATCTTGTCCTGTGATATGTCGTATGATTTAATGAAGTCAGTTATTATCTTACTATGCTCGGGGACTATGCAAATCTTTTCTGGCACTACATCGACAAACAAACATGTAGAGAAAGCAAGCCCGCAATACGCTTCCCATTTAGAGATAACCACTTCATCCTGCATATGCCATTTACCAACTGTTATTAAGTTCATCATCGTATCGTATAGGTCTTCACGAATCAACGAGATAATGCCCCTTCTGGCCATAGAGGAAGAACGTGCAAACCTGACGTATTTTTTATCGTTTAAATATAAGCCATTTTCAGCTATATAACGCAACGCTTCTTTATCTTGCTTTGTATTCTTCGCTTGTACAAAAAAAAGTTCATCGATAAAATTTTCGCTATCTTCAACATATTGCCTGTTTGTTAGTTTATAAATCAACTCACAAACTTGATTTTCGGCTATTTTTATTTTTTGATTGTCTGATAAATCAAAAGAATATAGCTTATACCCACTTTTAGCAAAATCTGACAGGTTAAATAAATAAATAGTGTACTGTTTCCTTTTTAACATGCTGGTGATTACCTCCTTTTTGTTTTTTATGCTCTCACTGGAGCACAGCAAAAAACACACTTGACAAAAAGGGTAGGGGATGCTATGCTATTACTAGCGACAAAAGCAAAAAATATATAGATACGTTGTTTTTGAACGTATCTATTTTTTTATTTGTGTTTTTAAAGTAAACACAATTCACAATTATATTATATCACGCAACCCCCACCCTTGTCAATACTTTTTGTAGTTTTTACCTCCGTATTGCCTTTTAAAACGTTCAAATAATAAAGGGAATACATAAACATTACTTCTTTTCTTTTCTTGGCTTAAACGGCAAATCTGCGCTTTGCTGCTTCTTCTGTGTCTCTTCGATGAGTTTGCGCACCTGTCGCAATGCATCCCTGTAGATTTCAAGCTCTTTTAATACATTTTCATCTATTTTTGCCATTTTTCGGCACCTCCCCTTTGTAAATTGAATATTTTGCTGTGTTTTTATGAGTTAAAGCAAACGTAAATACATTGGAGAAGTCAATGTTTTGCTCATCGTTAAGATCACTAACAACATATTTAAAATGCTGAATTGGCTTAAATTCTGTATTCATCAACATTTCAAATTCCCGATACAAATAAAAAAGCTCGCAAATTTCTGCGAGCGGTAGGTTGGTATATATTTGATTGTTTCGGATGTGTATTTTTGCATAGAGTTTGTATACATCGATTATGTCGTAGAAGTCATCGATAGTATGTTTCTTTTGTAACTCATACAAGTGCGCAAAATCAAGCACATTATTAAGGTAAAAGTAATTATACCGCCTAAAACCTTCGTCGTAGTACCCTTTAAACGCTGTATCAATTGCTAACAATATTTTTTCTGCTTCCTGCGAGAGAAGAAAAACAGGGAAGTCGTAATAACTTAACAACGTCAAAAACGTACTACCACAATATTTTGTATGATATTTATCTCTTGTTACACCAAATATTGTATTAAGGTTGGCAATTTGTTTGTTGTGTTTGCTGTTTTTGTCTAACATCACTACGTGATTGCTCCAACCCTTGCCTTCTAGTATATCGATATCGATATACAATCGCTCATTATCGCTTTCGTCGTCTACTGCTTTATAAAGGGTGTGGAAGTCATAAAAATAGCGAATTTTCCAACCAAAAGTTTGATTTAAAAACAAACAAGAAAGCAAACTATCGATATCGTTAGATAACACTAGGTCATATTCATCTTCGATGAAATCAACCCAAGCGGGGAATTTTGCTTTATAAATTTCCTGCATCTGCATCTACTCCTTTGCGTTTGTGATTTTATCCCTTTTAGTCCTGTTTTGGCTTATTCAACCCAATTTTTGGCTGATTCTTCAATCTTAATAAGAATTTGTGCCAGTTTTTGCTCCTTCTCGGGAGGTAAATTGGTTTTGTTGTGCAAGTATCGGCTGATAGTGTATATGCTCACTCCCAACTTTTCGGCTAGGAATTTCTTTTTTGTGCCGTATTTTTCGCAAACTTCTATTGTTTTCTGTCTTAAGTCCAACTTAAACACCTCCATCGTTGCAATTTTTTTTGCATAAAAAAGAAAAAATATATAAACCCCCTGCAAACCAGGGGGATTGTTTTAAAAAGGAGTGCACTAGCCACGTGGCTAGCGTGCAGGAATTCTCACCTGCATTAGGCACTGAGCTTTTTTCGGGAGGTGGCAGGATTCGAACCTGCGTGCAGTGCCCACACGTCCATTCTGTGGCTAATAGAAACGAGCTGGTTAGCTGTAGATTAAAAAACGCTTTCAATGCGAAAGCGTGGTGGTCGAAAAAGTGTCTCCATTTATATAATAGTTTCTAGGCAATTTGGTAATTATTTTTTTCCGAAAAATTTGTCCCTCATTTCTTATATAGCAAATCGGCAATTTTTCAATCAATTTTGACGTAACGCTTGCCTACAAAAAATATATGCTGTGTGCATGTGGTGTTGTAGCGTGAAAAAAGTGGTCTCACTAATAGAATAGTTTCTAGGCAATTTTATAATTGTTTTTTAAAGATGACATATTTTGGTAAATCCAAAAAGTTTCCCTCATTTTAATAATAGCAAAAACGGATTTTTATAACTAATTTTTTCGAAAAATTTGTCCCTCATTTTATATAATAAAAAAAAGCAATTTGTTAATAAATTTTCGTCACTTTTTCTTCGAAAAATACCCTCCACCTATATAATAACGAAAAAACATTTTGGTAATTAATTTTTTCGAAAAACTCCCTCCAATATATAAATAGCAAAAATGACTTTTGTCAATCATTTTTCGTTAAAACCCATGCACAAAAAAAAGAGAGTGCATCACGCACTCTGTTTTTGTTTGAGCAATTCTAGTTTGCGCTCAAGCTCGCTGGCGGATATACCTATAGTTTGTTTGTAATTATTTACCAATTCTTCTAGTATTTCGATGGGATATGTAGCATCATCGAGTAATGCACTCAAACCCTTGTAGATAGCATAATTCCAATAGAATTTTGCTTTTGACGTCATCATCAATCACCTCATCTTGAAATCAACACGTAATCGTCTACGTCTTCATCAAAAACAAAGTACCCATCGGTCAACTTCAATACCCTATCCCTAACTGGCTCGTATCCTGCTCGGAGGAAAAAGCGCAGGTCGTCGCTGGATAAGTTTTTGTAGGTAACTACTTTTTCAATGTTTATCATGCTATTTACCTCCTTAAAATTTTGTTTTTCTTGTAGTATCTTTTTCGCAATATTCATTTTTTGAATATCGCTGAATTCTTTGTCTCTCAGTATTGCTTGTATAAAAGCTAACTTTAGCGTTATATCTGCATCCTGCACTGGCATTTTGCTTTACCTCCATAGTTTTTTGTGGTATACTAGTCGATGTGATACACCTAGTTTTCTTTTATTTTAGCTACCTGAAAGGGTAGCTTTTTTTATTTACCAGTCATCCTCGCTCAGATTTTCTTCATCTTTTTTGAGTGCTTCTACAATTTTATCAATTTGCTTTATCTCTTCTTCCGAGAAGTTTTCTAACCCATATGTATCATCAACATAATCTTTAAAAACAAAAGAATACATAAAAACTTGTTGAAATCTTAACGGCAATTGTTTGTTTTGTTCCCTAATTTTTCTATTTTCCTCAAGGATTTCATTAATAAATTTACCAATATTTTCTTCTTTGAGTTTTTCTTTAAATTCTGCTAATTCTTTCTGAAATTCCAATTCCCTCCTTATTTGTTCTTCTTCTTTAACTTTCTTTTTAGACACTTTAATTACCCCCTTCTTTTTTATTAATTACTTCTGTAGTAATTTTATCACTCTAAAAGTATTTTGTCAACAAAAATGTTGTATTTTTTTCGTAAAAAGATATAATATTACTGGAGGTGTAATAATGATAAAAATAAAAGTATCCGATATGTTGGGAAAGTATAAGATGACGCAAAAAGAATTAGCACAAAAAACAGGAATTAGACCTGCCACAATATCGGCATTATATCACGAGACCATAAAAAGGATTGAAATAGCACATATTGACGCTCTGTGTAAAGCATTTAACTGCAAAGTAGAAGATATATTTGAGTATATACCCGATGATAAATAAAAACCACCTAACTTCTAGGTGGTTTTTGTTGTTGTGGTAGAGTCGGAGGGAATCGAACCCTCAACCTCTTGCGTGTGAAGCAAGCGCTCTCCCATTGAGCTACGACTCTGTTTCGTTTTAATTATAAAATATTTTTTTGTTTTTGGCAAGATCTTTTTTTAAACAGTTATAATACCAAATTCTTCCTTTTTCACTATTTCATTTTTAAAGTTTAAAATTAATTTCTGAAGTATAAATAGGGATGTATTATTACCTCTACTGCTCTCCCAGCTGAGCTAAGGTCCCGCCCCTATTTAACTTTGTATTGTTATTATATACCCGGAACTTTGCATTTGTCAATAGGGGAGAACTTATCAAGTTTTTTCTTTTACCTGCCAAAACAGTCCAGGCAGACCTTTCGCCCATACTTAAGCCTTATACTGCTCTCGGCGGCATATTCGCCGCAAGCCTCGCACTTTATGGAGGCATATATCCGGGATTTTGAATTCAAATATCTTAGATAAAGAAGTCAAGGAGGGATTATCTATGACACACAAAGAACGGGAACAACAATGGAAAGCCAGAATTGAAGCATACAGAGCCAGCGGTTTAAGTAAAGAGGCATTCTGCAAACAGCACAACATAAGCGTAAGACAGCTGCACTATTGGCTAAGAAAAGAATCTATAAAAGAAGAACAAACTTATAATACAGTCCAATGGTTACCTGTTAATTTAAGTGGCCAAGAAGACACATCTGGTTGCAATGTTTTAAACGTAAAAGTTGGTCCCGCTGTTATTGATGTAAGATAGGGTTTTGACCAGAAACTGCTACTTGATATTATAAAGATGTTGAGTGCTCTATGCTAAGCCCGATTTGTGTTGACAAGGTTTATCTTGCATACGGAAGTACCGACCTGTGGAAATCAATAGATTCTCTGGCGGCTATCATGTAGCAAAGCTTTGCTTTAGATTCTTTTTCAACAGTTCTATTCGTGTTTTGCAAGAAGAGCAGGGACAAGATAAAAGATACTGCAGTGGGACCACAACGAATTCTGGCTTTACTACAAAAGGCTGGAGAAAGGGAAATTTGATTGGCCAAAGGAAGGGGCAGGTACAGCAGAAATAAGCATAAGGGAACTGAGATGGTTACTGGATGGATTGTCGCTAGAGCAGAGAAGTGCACATAAAAAAGTCACTGTGAATACGGTAATATAAAGAATTTTTAAAAATTTTTTGAAGAGTTGAAGGTTTTTAGCAGTTAGTGTTGAATACAATGAAGATACATCAATACGCCTGAGGAGAGATATGAGGAGCGATTGAAGTGGAGTAAGCCGATACTGGATGAGTTTTATTCGTATTTAAAATACCATATGCCAAGGGTACTGCCTAAGAGCGTGTTAGGTGGGGCCATTAGGTATTGCCTAAATCAATGGGATAAACTTACAGCATTTTTGTTGGATGGTAGGCTGGAGATAGACAACAACATAAGCGGGAAGTCGATAAAACCGTTTATGATAGGAAGGAAGAACTGGCTTTTTAACAATACGCCAAAAGGGGTAAGAACCAGGGCAACGATTTACAGTATAGTTGAGACTGCCAAGGAGAATGGGTCAAATCCGTTTGAGTATTTGAAGTATTTATTCGAGAAACTGCCAAATATGGATATAGAGGATAAGGAAGCGCTAGACGAGATTTTACCATGGTCACCTACTTTGCCAGTTTGTTGCAGGGTGAAATAGAGATACGAAATTCCCACCATATAGAAGGTGAGAATTGTTTTCATTGCAATAGTTTGACATCGTCAGTTTAAGCTGCTAATTTTTGTCAGTTAAAGTATGAAAAAGTTTGAAATTAAGCCATTTTTCTTATTCCAATTGTACAATTTGTACCCACACAATAATGTTTTTTGTCAAGGTGGGAATTATTTTACGCTTACGTTGTAACATTAAACAAATATTTATTTTTTATAAGCAATGACTGATTGTAAAGCTTGACAAATGTTTCAATTACGTCCCTGTTAGAATTGCTTTCGTAATTACCCATATACGTATTATCAAGGCTCTTTATGCTCATCCTACTTATTCTTTCATAGGGTATAACGACTTTTGGAGGAACTAAACTGAAAAAACCTTTTAGAGAGTAATAATTATCCAACATGTAATTCTCTATTTTCAATGCCAGATCTGTTGGTATTTTAAACACCAAATAAGGGCTACCCGGCGCGCTGCGGTCAATATAACAGGCACAACATATTTCATCAATCCAGCTTATATCAAGTTCTTCTACCAGTTCCCAATTACCATTACCAGCTTGAAGAATCCTTATTTTGTGCATAAAAGGAAGGTTTACATGGCTTTGAGGCAATAGGTCATAGTGCTTTATTTATGGCACATACTGTTCTATTAAAGTTATTATTTTACCTTCCTCCACACCAATGTTCCACAGCGTATGTTCGTATTTCTCCACATATGATTTTAAATCTCGCAATGGAATTTGAATATGCACCATCTCGGTAAGAACCCAAACCTCGACATCTTGTGCCAGCGGATACCGTATTATATCCGGAGACGGATCTAATATTTCAAAACCGCTATCTCTGTTGGTATTAGAAATCCAGATGACCTCGTTTATCCCAATCTCATCTTCGTCTATGGATGTAATATAACCCTTTATATTATCCTTCAATTTGTTGTCAAACATTTCATCTGTATAATCAGAATAATCTAATATATCGCTGGGAATCCAGCCGGGCTTATCTGCTAGGGTTAAATTGTGTTCCCGTAAAAACTTTCTTACTTGTTCATTCATTTCCGATGATGGATTTGTCGATGAATATGATGCACTATTTGGCGATGTAGAACCTGTACTGCATGCGGATAGCATTGTGCACAATAACACACTGCAAAGGAAAATAAAAAAGTAACATATACATTTCCTTTTTATAATATTTTGCAAAATAGACATATCCAACTTTCAGTCCCCTTTCTTGATAAATTCAGAGGAAGCAGTTATTTCAAACTGCTGTCCTCCACGCTTATTTTTCAGGTGTATTATCCTTTGTTTGCCTGTGATTTCTTTGCCTGTGAGAATTTCACTCGAAGCCGCGTGGACCTTCTACCAGTACCACCTCAATGATTTGATAAACATGATGAACTGTGGTACCGCAGTAACCCTTATCAAAGGCTAGAAATTCCTCATAACTTCACTTAAGCCATGGCAACTTCTCTAATCTTTGATACTCATCCAAAATCACATAACTCCTGCAAGATAACGGCAGCAAATACGTTCAAGAAGATAACCTTTTTATCTCCGTTATGCCCTCGTTTCATTATACAGGAAATTCGTTACAAATCCATTAGAAATTTATAACAAATTCTTTACATCAATATTTGTACTCCATAAGGTAATTGAATATCGTTCGCAGCTTATTAAGTTCATCAAAAGTTTCTTGGTCAATACGCCCTTCTTTCTTGAAATACTCTAATTCATCACACACTGCTATAAGGCAAAATAGATTTGTTTATAGAATCCATTTATATTGACTTCCAGCAGAAGCTTTGGATTTGGATACATTTCAATACCCGGGATAAACTCCTCGGGGTAGCTATTCCTTAAATCCCCTATACGAAATTTGTTTATAATACGGTTCAGCATCCGTTTGATCTGTCGTTTGCTTAACTTGCCACTCTCTATCTCATCCTGAAATAGGTCTCTTCGCACACGAATAACTCCATTGCCGTATAACTCGAATACAGGCTTAGTATTATCAACTTCCTCTATGCAAACAATCCTATTGTTCGCCAGTGGATCATAGGAGATCTCTGACATTGGAATCACCGTTTTACCATAGCATCCAACCAATATAGATAATACAATCAGCAATACAAGTATTATTTTCATTTTCATCTCCTCTACTTGTTTATGAAAATTGGACTCTTATTCTGAAACTGACTTTTTCAGTAGCCATTACTACCACCGGTAAAAATAACGCTTTCCACAATATTAAATACAGTATTTCTGTCAAATGTTGACGATACCATGTACATATATATTTGATTTTTGATTATTAATCATACTAGATCAAATTTTGTATCCCCTGATTTGAATAATACCTAGCGGGTAAACCTTTGAACTTCAGTTCCTCACTAAAAATGCAGGATATCGGCACGGTCTCCCCATACATGTCAACCAAGGCGCGTCAAAAAGCCTCTGCCAACCGACGCGCGCCAAATCACCTCCGCTGACCAAGACCAATGCATCCCACATCTCAACCAATTCGCGTCAAAACACCGGCGTTCATTTCATGAACGGTATCGCACAGCGCCTCTATATCCTCGGCATAATGGGATGACAAAATAATGGTAGCTCCTTCCCTGTTTAATTCTTTGAGTACCTCGCGAATTTCCAAAACACCCTGCTTATCAAGGCCGTTCATAGGCTCGTCCAGTATCAACAGCTTTGGCTTTTCCATTATGGCCTGTGCAATGCCAAAGAATGTTTACAACGTCATTCTATCACAATAGAATAGAGTTGTCAATAGATGATTTGATTTATGTTGTTATTCTGTGATAATGTCATATTGAAATTATTCTGATATAATGTCATACATGAGAGAGGAGATATTCAACATGACACAAAAAGAAATGAC
>NZ_FOXR01000064.1:0-4271 GCF_900115765.1 Caldicoprobacter faecalis
TGAAAAGAAAAAAGGAAAAGGTAATATCGATAAGTTGAACTATTGTTATCTAACTCTAGCTAGAGGGGATTTTACACAAAAAATTGGACTTGATCGCTTGGGCAGTAATTGATAAAGTAACACCTAATCCGTCAATTGCAATTACTTTCTATGATGCAATTATGTCGTTCTGGGATGGCATTAAAACGACAACAGAGGTTAGAGCACCGCACATTGTTTATAGCTGGTCAATGATTACTACAGCAGTTTTTGCCTACGTACGTCTAGAGAATCAAACAGATGATTATCAATGGCTGTCCCACGTTTCAACAAAAACAAAGGGAGAGATAGGATACCAAATGCCAACAGTAGAGTATAAATATAGCAGTGATGGATGGACCAAAGTACCTACAGCTAAGGTAATTCAAGGAAACAAACCTATCAACATTGAACCGAGCGGTTATAATAGCACTTTAAATGCCATTATCGCGTATAATTCTGGTTCAAGTGTACCTGTACAGGAAGGAGTACAACGCATCCAAATCTCTGGTCCAGAAAGCAAGACTATCCAGTATATTTATCCATACCATCCCCAATTGCCACTTAATTTCGAATAGAAAGGAGCATTTTTATGAAGAAAGTCTATATTATAGTAATATTTATTTTAGTCACCGGTATAATCGTGTTCAATATATTTAGGATAAACAGCTTTTCGCTTGCAATTAAGAAAGCTGGCTTCAATCCCCATGACATTATACCCTTAGAGTCAGACTTTGATGCAAATGGAAATGAGATTAAAATAATAAAGACTAGCTCTAACAGACAAGAAATAGTGCTAGTATATATGGTGAAAAATAAGATGGGCTTCTGGTCTGTTGGCTACTGGTCGCCATATCAATATCCTGACGAGGAATCACAGGAAACACAGCCTGTTTGCATCGGTTGGATGAAACCTGCTGGTGTAAAATGGTATTATATTAATGGAAATAAAACCTTTGAGACAGAATGGCATCTACTGTACTATGGTAATAACGCCATTAAGCTTATTGAGTTTTTACCAGACCAAATTCCGGACAATGTGGCTGTCAATATTCAGCAAGCCGGTAACGAATATAGTATTCACCTTATACATTTTGGTGCTCCAGATGTTCTTAATAACATTAACATGCGTTCAATCCTTCTTGAGGCCAAATGTATTAAAGAATAAACTATTGGCTAGGAATAGCTCCTAGCTCTTTTTTATATAATTCACAATTCTTTAAAGAAAATTAGCTATTCTTAAAGATTCTGTTTATGAAAAGATCATTGGTAGGCAATAGGAGTATTTTAGAAAATCATGTTTATAAGTAATCTGGTAAAAATAATGCACGATAATAATTTTGGGATATAATATGGTCATAATTGGATACAAAAGTGGGAACAGAGCAGAAGTATTTCTGTATATGTTTGGGAAAACTTACAAAGAAATATGTTTAATCCCCGCAAACCTTGAAAGATCTGGTAGCGCGACATATTCATATTCAGCAAATATACAATAACTTAAAGTATTGTTTTAAATAGGAGCTGGAAACTCAGTTTCCGGCTCCTAATGAAATAATATTGCTGATAAAGGAGTTGATAAAATGAAAAGTTTAAGTATTCTGTTGGGTATTGTTTTATTAATGTGTTTAGTGCTCATGTGCTATTCCAAAACAGAAAGTATAGATGATGTCAAAGAGCCTCAAGATTTAACTGTTTCTACAATCCCTACATCCGAACCATACACGGGACTACGCACAGAATCCTATACGATTTCAGAAGACGAGATTCTATTATTGACGATAAAAATTGATAGCCTTAATATCCCTCCAGAAGAATTATGGGCCGTTGATATAAAACCTCGTGTTGATTATTATATTGATTCGGCTGGTAACTTCTACGTTGAGCATGAGAGTCTTCTCCCTAATATTGATGACAAAATATTGTGTGGGGTAGAGAAATACCCATCGAGTGTTATTAAGAAAAGCTGTGAAAATACTTTGGTAATAAAAACAGGTTATTTGTTAATAGACAACGAAGTATTATTTCAAGAAGTTCCATCCATAGAAAATATATCACGGTCAAATCTTTGGGGAACGGCGTTGCTGAAGTGGAATACAATAACACGAAAAAATTAATTCAGCCAAATGAAACCTTGTATGATGTGGTCCCATTTGAAATGAATAATAAAAAGTACACAATCAGATTGACAATAAGGAATTTTGGATTAGTAAGAAAAGATAGTATTAAAGATATAAAGGCTTTATATAGCAGCCAATAGAGCGAAAATTGAAAATTTGCAAACAAATGTGAGATAATCTCTCAGTAAAAAATGATGGGGAGGGATTATCTAATGACACATACGGAACGCGGGCAGCAATGGAAAGCCAGAATTGAAGCCTACAAAGCCAGCTGCTTGTCTGCAAGGGAATTTTGCAGGCAACACAGCATAACCACAAGACAGCTGTACTACTGGCTAAGAAAAGAAACTTTAAAAGAACAGACTGGTAATACGGTGCAATGGTTACCTGTTAGTTTAAGCAGCAAAGAAGACATAGCTTTAAGCGACTTTTTAACCGTAAAAGTGGCTCCTGCTGTAATTGAGGTAAGAGAAGGTTTTAATGAGGGACTACTGCTTCATGTAGTAAAGGTGTTGAGCGCTCTATGTTAGGACTGGCCAGTACTTAAAGGTTTATCTTGCGTGTGGGAGTACCGACATGCGGAAATCAATAGATTCCCTAGCGGCTATCGTACAGCAAAACTTTGAATTGGATCCTTTTTCAAGTGCTTTGTTTGTGTTCTGTAACAAGAGCAGAGACAAGATAAAGATACTACAGTGGGACCACAATGGATTCTGGCTTTACTACAAAAGGCTGGAGAAAGGAATTTTTGATTGGCCCAAGGAAGGCACTGGCACAGCAGAGATAAGCATAAGGGAGCTAAGATGGTTGTTGGATGGAATATTGCTGGAGCAAAAAAGTGCTCATAAGAAAGTTATTGTGAATAACGGTAATATAAAATTTGATTTTAGTGTAAAAACCCCGTCTTTAGCAAACGAAAACTTCGTAAATACTAACATCAGAATACGATATATGGTATAATATTCCGTAAGAAAAACATAACAGAAGATAAATTCAATAAATTAAGGCAAACGGGGTGTAAACGTTGTTCAGGGAGAATAATAAACATCTGCAAACATCAATAATGGAGAGCATCTACTGGATGAACCCAGGTATACGTCAAAAGCTTGAGAAGTCATGGGCACCCATCTTTTATGAAGAGGTATTTTGTAACATTGATGAAAAGCCATTTTCAGTACTTTACAGTGATGTTGGGTGTCCAAACTTTCCAGTCAATATTTTGCTCTCCCTTGAATTTATCAAACACATGAAGAACCTCTCCGATGATGAACTGATAGAGGCTTTCTATTTTAACTACCTGGTAAACTATGCTGTTGGTATAAGGGTTTTAGGAGAGGTCAACCTGGCAGAGAAGACGTTGTATAATTTCAGGAGTAGAATTTATCGATATCTTGTAGAACATCCTGATGAAGAGGATCTTATCTTTGGTCAGTTTTTAAACCTTACGAAGAAGTTTGCAGAGAAAGCGGGCATAAGTTTTTCTGAACAACGTATGGATACTACAATGTTTATGTCGAATATAAAGAAGGCAGGGCGTTTAGC
The DNA here is from genome assembly GCF_900115765.1 of Caldicoprobacter faecalis. Classification (NCBI taxonomy): domain Bacteria; kingdom Bacillati; phylum Bacillota; class Clostridia; order Caldicoprobacterales; family Caldicoprobacteraceae; genus Caldicoprobacter; species Caldicoprobacter faecalis. Next base: position 3,681 of record NZ_FOXR01000064.1, read on the forward strand.
GTTAGCCTTTGATGTTTTACAGAGGGCAGTTAAGGCGATTCCAGAGGATAAACATACAGATGAACTATCGAAGGTACTTGAAGAAGGATTTAAGAAGGAAATGCTATACAAATCGAAACCTTCTGAGAGTGACAGTCGGCTAGAAACTCTTCTCAATATGTGCTATGAGGCTATGAACATATTAGAGGGTATACCTGGTATGGAAAGCAGTGAGGAACTAAGGATAGTCAAGCGTTTTCTATCGGAGCAAGCATATATAGATAATAAGTCTGGGCGGGTAAAAGCAAAGGACAGCAAGGATATACCGACAGACTCGCTGCAGTCCGCATATGATGAAGATGCGACATACCGAAAGAAGGGTACGAAGGGGCAAAGCGGATATGTGCTAGAGATAGCGGAAACCTGTTGTGAGGATAACGCTTTTCAGTTGATGAGAGTTGTCAAGAATTTTGTGTCTGATTAAAGTAACGTAACTGGAAAATTTGTTGTATTTCATAAATGTGAGCATTTATCATTGGTACCGCTTTTTTCCATTTTGTCCGCCTCAAGTTCTCCCTCTGTAAATATATGTTAATTTCCAATACTTCGACA